>CAZEEG010000056.1:0-23224 GCA_964511065.1 uncultured Pirellulales bacterium
GATTTCGACCAGTGGCTGGGGCCGGCGCCCGAGCAACCATTCCACCGCAACCTGGTCCACTACAACTGGCACTGGTTCTGGGACACGGGCAATGGTGACATCGGCAACCAGGGCGTTCACCAGATGGACATCGCACGCTGGGGAATCCCTGGCGCCAAGCTGCCGCAAAGCGTGTTCTCGCTGGGCGGCCGGTTCGGTTACGAAGACCAGGGCGAAACGCCCAATACGCAGGTGGCCGTGTTCGACTACGGCGATACCAAGCTGGTGTTTGAGGTCCGCGGCCTGAAGGCCGAGCGCAAGGTGACCAACGAGTTCTATACTACCGAAGGTATGCTCACCAACGGCCGGTTCTTCCCCCGCGGCAAGAGTGAGGGCGAGTCGCTGGCCGATGTCGAAGTGCAAATGGGCCCCGGCGGCGGCAACCACTTCGGCAACTTCATCGAAGCCGTGCGCAGCCGCAACGCGGCCGATCTGAACTCCGGCGTCGAAGAGGGACACTACAGCAGCGCGTTGTGCCACCTGGCCAACATCTCCTACCGCTTGGGCGAGGAGGTGCCCTGCGATTCGGCAGCCAACGCGTTCCAAGGTGACAAGGTCGCCTTGGAAAGCTGGCAGGACACCATGCAGCACCTGGAGAAGGAAAACGCGATCAAGCTCAACGGTGTGAACTGCTGGCTTGGTCCGCAACTGAAAATCGACCAGCAGACCGAGCGCTTCATCGGTAACGAACAGGCCAACAGCCTGCTCACGCGCAACTATCGCGCGCCGTACGTGGTGCCGGAGAAAGTCTAACGCCTGGCGCCATTGCTGGTTTGCAGCGTTTAACGATTGTCCGGCCGGCACAGCGGGGCTGCCGCTGTGCCGGCCGTTTCCCCTGCCAGCACGAAGGATCCAGCGTTTGCTGTTCTGCGGGGTCGTTCGCCGCCGATGCTAAGCCGGCCGTTGGCGGCGCAATCATCCATTGGGGTAGAACCAGGCAGCCAGGTGGCAACCACTTGCCGACCGGGCCGACTCGTCTTATCAGCAACCGCTACCGCACTCTGATGGTCCACGTCGGGTTGTACCAAGCGTTCCCCCATTTTCTTCCCAATGTTTCAGCCTGCCACCAGGACCGATGCGCTCTTCCCCCCTGGTGCGCGTTTCTCATCGCGTTTCCCCCTTGCCTGGCGAGTGCCGGGCACTTAATTCCTATCCCTCCGAGGTTTACCATGCTTTATCGCGGCACGTTGGCAATGCTGGGCATCCTGACCCTGGCGATCGCGGGATGCGGCAGCGGCAATTTCGAAAAGGCGCAACAAGCGAACAATCAGATCATTGCTTCGATGGAAGAACTCGTGTCGGCGCTGGAGGGGGTCAATTCGCCTGATGACGCCAATGCGGCGGCCGCGCGCATCGACCAGGTGACGAATCGGTTGCGGCAATTGTTCACTGAGATGAAGGACGTCAAGGTGACGCAGAGCGAAATGGATCGGCTCAAGAAGGAGATGAATGAGAAGACCGCGACGCTGCAACCTCGGTTGATGGCTGCCGCCCTGAAGGCCAGTGCTAACTCGGGCGACAATTCGGCCGTGATTGGCCAGGCCCTGGGCCGCTTCGAAGAGATGGGGCGCTCCCTGGGGGTCGGCTTATAAGGTAGCGTCCAAGGGGCTGCCTGCGCCACCTGGTACCATGCCGCTACCCAAGCTGATCGCCCGCTGGCTGCGGCGGCGGCCCAAGCCGCTGGGCGAGCGGGGCGAAGACTATGCCGCCCGCTTTCTGCGCCGCCAGGGCTACCGGATCATCGGCCGCCGGGTTGCCGTCGGCCGGGGCGATATTGATCTGGTGGCGATCGACGGCGACACGGTGGTGTTCGTCGAGGTCAAGACGCGCACCAGCGCAGCAGCCGGCGGGGCCGTGGCCGCGGTCGATGAAGCCAAGCAGCAGCGACTGCGGCGGCTAGGCCAGCAGTATCTCAAGCAGCACGGGCTTGCGGATCACGCGGTACGGTTCGACGTGGTGGCGATCACCTGGCCCAGCATGGACGCCCGCCCCGACGTGGCGCATTACATCAACGCTTTTTGATGCAGATGTTCGTGCGGCCGGCGCATCGTGGCGACCGAGCCGACTCCTGAGCGCTGCGCCACAGTTGACGGCGCAGCTTGAGCGGCCCGGTCGTTGCCAGCCGGGGGGCCGTTCGCACAAACCGGGGTGCTAAATGCTCCCGATGTCTGTGGCGTCTCGCCGTGTGCCAGCGCGGCATTTCTTCAATGGCAAAGGAATCGCTAGATTTCCCAGCCTTTGCGGTATTCTTCGCGCAGGTACTGGTCGGCCCGGTCGTTGCCTCGCTGCGTGAGGGAGGCGGCGTCCCAATCGAATCCACCGGCGCGGTAGGCCACGTTCCCCAGCAGCACGGTTTCAGTCAGCGGGCCGCTGTAATCGAAGTCGCAGGTGGCCGCTGGCCCACCCTTGCAGGCGTTGATCCATTCACGGTAAAAGCCGGGCGACTTGGGGATGGTTTCCGGCGGCGGTTCAAAGCCTTCGAACTCCTTCTCCGGCAGCAGCTTTCGCTTGTTGAAGTCGCACAACAGCATGCCGCGGGTGCCGATGAAGAGGTTGTTGCCGCCGTCCTTGATCCCCAGTTCTTTCAAAATCGGCGGCCCGCCCGCGGCGTGGTACCAGTGCAGAATGACCGGCCCCCGATCGCCCTCGGCCGGGAATTCAAACCGCGTGGTCATTTCGCGGGGCGTGGTTTGCGGGTGAGGCTCAGGCCCCGAGGCGTCGACCCGGGTGGGGTACGTCAGCCCCAGCGCCCAGAACGGGATGTCGAGGATATGGCAGCCGAAATTCCCGGTCTCGCCCGTCCCAAAATCCCACCAGAACCGCCATCCGTAGGGGGCGTAGGCCGAGTGATAGGGGCGTTCGGCCGCCGGCCCCAACCACAGGTCCCACTTCAAGGTCGAGGGGACCGGCGGACGGTCGGTGGGAATCTTGGGCATGCCGCGGCTGCCGCCGACCCAGCTATGCACCTCCTTCACCTGGCCAATGGCGCCCGACTGGATCAACTCCACCACGCGGTGCATGTTCGCCATCGTATGCCGCTGCACGCCCAGTTGCGTGGCGACCTTCATCTTGCGGGCCATCTCGGTCATGGCCCGAACTTCGGCCACGTTGTGCGCCATCGGCTTTTCGCAGTAGCAGTGTTTGCCCATCCGCATGGCGAGCATGGCAGGATGGAAATGGGTATGGTCGGGCGTGCTGATCACCACGCCGTCGATCTCCTTTTCCATCTCATCGAAAAGCTTGCGGTAATCGTAATACTTCTTGGCCTTGGGAAACCTTGTGTAGGCGTTGCCGGCCCGCACGTCGTCGACATCGCACAGGGCGACGATGTTTTCGCCGGCTACGCCGTTGAGGTTCGCGGCCCCGCGGCCTCCCACGCCAATCACGGCCAGATTCAGTTTCTCGTTGGGCGACTTGCTCGGAGCGGCCTCCAAGGAGCCGCCGGCAATCCAGAAACCGGCTCCCAAAACGGCCGTTGTCTTGAGCGCTTCGCGTCGGGTGATCGATGGAGACATGCTGTTGGCTCTCTCGTGGCTGTGCAGACGCCGCCCATTGGCGGCGATTTTTGGGACAGATGGATGGATTTTGCGGACAAAGCGCCGCAGTCGATCTGGTTCGATTCTGAACCAGTTCGCCCACCGTTGCAACCGGAGCCTGGTAGGGCAGTCGGGTGCGGTGCGGTGCCCAGGCCGAACGATCAACCATCTGGCAAGCGTCACCGAACCCGTTAGAATACGGCCATCCCTGGCGTTCCTGGCTTGCTTGCCGCAGGGCGCACCATGGCGATTGCGCCGGGTGTCCCGGACCGGCACGGCACGTTTGCACGGTTGGCCCGGCTTTGCAAGGTGGCGCAGCGCTTTGCAGTATCGTGGCACCCTGCTGGGCAGCAACATCCGGCACGCCACGGGGGGACACGTGCTGATCGTTGCTCTGGAAAGGCGCGGGCGATACGTTTCGCGCCCCTCCAAAGCGTTCCGCCCTCCAAGACGAAACTCCCTTCCAACCTGCCCTAAGATATGTCATCCACTTTGGCAAAGACGCCACTTCACGATTGGCACGTCGCGCACGGCGGACGGATGGTGGAGTTTGGCGGGTGGTCGATGCCGGTCCAGTACACGTCGATCGTGGCCGAGCACCACGCGACACGGCAGGCGGCCGCCCTGTTCGATATTTCGCACATGGGCCGGATTCGGTTCGACGGGCCATCGGCGGCAGCCTACCTCGATTCGCTCGTGAGCCGCAGCACGGCGAAGATCAAGCCAGGGCAGGTACGCTACGCGCTCATGACCAACGACGAGGGCGGCGTACTGGACGACGTCCTCGTTTACCATCTGCAGGACGCGGCCGGCGGCAGCTATTACCTGCTGGTTGTGAACGCCTCGAATCGCCCCAAGATTATCAACTGGCTGGGGCAACACCCCGAGCCCGACGACGTGCAGGTGACCGATCTCACCACGTCTTGGGCCATGATCGCCGTGCAAGGTCCCAAGGCCCTGGCACTGCTGCAGCCATTGGTCGAGGCGGATATTGCCTCGCTCAAATATTACATGGCGACCGAAACCCGGATCGCTGGCCACGGCGGGATCGTCAGCCGGACCGGCTACACGGGGGAAGACGGTTGCGAGGTGATCGTGGGCAACGCGGCGGTCGAGTCGCTGTGGGAGCAGTTACTCGCTGCCGGCGAGGCCGAGGGGGTGGTGCCGGCAGGCCTTGGAGCGCGCGACACGCTCCGGCTTGAGGCCGGCATGCCGCTGTACGGCCACGAACTTTCAGAACAGATCAACCCGTACCAGGCCAACCTGGGCTTTGCAGTCGATTTGGAGGGTACGGCGTTTCCGGGCCAGGAGGCGTTGCGGAAGTTGGCCCAGGATACGGCCCAGCCGCGCGTGGCCGGTCTGGTTCTCGAAGGCCGCCGCCCGGCGCGCGAAGGGTACCCGGTGCTTCGCGATGGCCAGGAGGTGGGTCGGATCACCAGCGGCACCTTTTCTCCCACGTTGCAGCAGCCGATTGCGTTGGCTCTGCTTGCCCCGGAACACACGGCCGAAGGAACTTCGTTACAGGTCGATATCCGTGGCCAGGTGGTTGCGGCCCAGGTGGTTGCATTGCCGTTTTATCGCCGGAGTCGCTGAAAGCCGCCCCCACAGCCTTTACGGGAGGCGTCTTTGTCCCTGCCAGGCATGAATCGGCCAAGGTGGTACCGTTAATCATCCAGCGGCGCCGAGCGCCGAATCTCTCTGAAGAACCGTTCGTTTTCCCAGGAAGCCAAAACTGTGACGCCCGACAAGTTGTTGTTCAGCGAAACCCACGAGTGGGTTCATTTGGACCAGACCGAAGCGCAGCCGATCGCGACCATCGGGATCACGGCATTTGCCGTCGAAGCGCTGACCGACCTGGTGTACATGCAACTGCCCAAGGTGGGCGACCAACTCACGGCCGGAGAGCCTTTCGGCGAGATTGAGTCGGTCAAGGCGGTCAGCGACCTCTACAGCCCCATCTCGGGCGAAGTGATCGAGGTCAACGAAAAACTGCCCGACAACCTGGAAATCCTCAACGACGACCCTTACGGCGAAGGCTGGATGATCAAGGTCAAAGTGACCGATCCGGCACCGCTTTCCAAGTTGATGAAACTCGAGGCCTACGAGAAACAGTGTTCCGAGGAACAATAGAATAAAGTACGCCCTTGGACACAAAGTTGATCCTGGCGCCGGGCCGCCGCGGACCGCTCCGCGACAGGCTGAGTCAGCCACGGGCCGGTTCACGGCAGGCCGGTATGAGACAGCCCCGTACGCCTGCCCCGGTGAACGCTTGCCGCCCTGCCATGCAACAAGACTGCCGCAGCGTCCGGCAGTCTGCTGCATTTCCGGGGGGCCGGTGAAGCACGGCGGCGATCGGCGTGCCGGGAGGTCTGTAAGCCGGGCACGCTGGGCCGAGTCGGAGGTTTTCCGCGGTAGTTGGGCCCCGGTTTGCGGGCCGTGTTTGCCAGGCGGCCCTTCCCCCGGTACGATCGGCTCGTTTCCAACTTTGGTATGATGGCCGCATCGCTCGTTGGCGGAACATCCGCCAGGCGAGTTGGCTCGCAAGGCTACGTTGATTCCCTCCTATTTCCCACCAGGCATCAGCTTCCCCATGCCTTATTTTTTCAATACCCCTGAAGATCGTCAGGCGATGCTCGAAGCCATTGGCGTCGGCTCGATCGACGAGTTGTTCGAGATGATTCCGCCGGAAATGCGGTTGCAACGCCCGCTCGATGTGCCGGCGGCCAAGGGCGAGATGGAACTGACCCGCCATCTCTCGCAACTTGCCGGCAAGAACGTCGCGGCCGAGCAGAACCTGTGTTTCTTGGGGGGCGGCAGCTACGACCACTTTATTCCCGCCGTGGTCGATTACGTGGCCGGCCGCGGAGAATATTACACCTCGTATACGCCGTACCAGGCCGAAGCAAGCCAGGGTAATCTCCAGGTCTTTTTCGAATACCAGACCTTGATTACCCAACTCACCGGCATGGACGTTTCCAATGCCAGCCTTTACGACGGCGCGAGCGCGGCCGCTGAGGCCGCCTTGATGTCGCTGGGCGCCACGCGGCGCAACCGCGTGGTGACGCTGGGCAGCGTGCATCCGGAGTACCGCCAGGTCCTCGATACCTACCTGGCGAACCTGGATGTCGAACACGTGGTCGTCCCTGCCCCCGAGGGCACCGTGCCCGCGGACCAGGTGGCCGCCGCCATCGACGACCAGACGGCCTGCGTGCTGGTGCAGCAGCCCAACTTTTTTGGCTGCCTGGAGGATGTGGAGGCGATTGGAAAAGCCGCCCGCGATGCCGGGGCGCTGTTCGTGGTCGCGGTCGATCCCATCAGCCTGGGCCTGTTGAAGCGGCCCGGCGACTACGGGGCCGATATTGTGGTGGCCGAGGGCCAGAGCCTGGGCAGCCCCATGTCGTATGGTGGCCCGTACCTGGGCATCATGGCTTGCCGCGAGGCGTTCGTTCGCCGCATGCCGGGCCGTATCACCGGCCAGACGGTGGATCGCCGCGGCAAGCGGTGCTTTGTGCTCACGCTGCAAACCCGCGAGCAGCACATCCGCCGCGAAAAGGCCACCAGCAATATCTGCACGAACCAGGGGCTATTCGCCCTCAGGGCAACGGTCTATCTGGCTCAAATGGGGCCGCGTGGCCTCAGGGCAACCGGCGAATTGTGCCTTCGCAAGTCGCGATATGCCGCGCAGCAACTGGCCGCCCAACAGCGGTTTGAACTGCCGTTTGCCTCGCCGACCTTTAAGGAATTCGTGGTCCGCGACCGGGCCGGACAAGTCGAGTCGCTGCTGGCCCAGGCTGCCCAAGAAGGCGTCTTTGCGGGCATTGCGCTAGGCCGCTGGTATCCTGAACTGGCCGATTGCTTCCTGGTGTGCGTCACCGAAAAACGCACCCGGGCCGAGATCGATCGGCTGGTGGAGGTGCTTTCGGTGGCGACGACCAACGGCGCCGCACTTTCGGCCGCCGGAACGAAGTAGCCAGCACAACACGCGCGCCCCCCTGCCCCGCCCTGGATACAAACCGCACACCATCTCCCGCACCCTGAATCCATCGCATGCGTAATCCCCGAGCCACCCGGTTGTTGTTTGAGCTTTCGAAGCCCGGTCGCCGCGCTGCCGAACCGCCCGCATCGGACGTCCCCGACGTGCCGCTCGATGAGCTGCTGCCGCCGTCGGCGGTCGCCGATGCCCCGCCGCCGCTGCCCGAGCTGGCCGAGCCAGACGTCATCCGCCACTTTGTAAACCTGTCGACGCAGAACATGTCGGTGGATACGCACACGTATCCGCTGGGTTCCTGCACGATGAAATACAACCCCAAGCGGAACGAACGGCTGGCCAGCCTGCCGGAGTTGCTGCACTTGCACCCCTACCAGCCCGACGACTCCGTGCAGGGCATGTTGCAGTTGCTCTTTGAGTTGCAGGAGATGCTGGCGGAGATTGGCGGGTTGGACGCGGTTTCGCTTCAGCCGGCCGCGGGGGCGCAGGGCGAGATGGCGGCCCTGTTTGTGGCGGCCGCCTGGTTCCGCGACCAGGGCGAGCGGCGCACCAAGGTGCTCATTCCTGATAGCGCCCACGGTACGAACCCGGCCAGTGCAGCGATGGCGGGCTTCGACAGCGTGACGGTCAAGAGCACCCCCCAGGGGTTCGTCGACCTGGCCGACCTGGCCGCCAAAATCGACGAACAGACCGCGGTGTTCATGATTACCAATCCCAACACCCTGGGCATGTTCGATCGGCAGATTCGCGAGATTGCCGACCGCGTGCACGATGTCGGGGGGCTGATCTACCTGGACGGCGCCAATATGAACGCCATCCTGGGCATCACGCGGCCCGGCGACTTCGGCGCCGACATGATGCACTACAACCCGCACAAGACATTCAGCGGTCCGCACGGCGGCGGCGGTCCTGGCGCGGGTCCGATCGCGGTCCGCAAGCACCTGGCCCCGTACCTGCCGGCGCCGGTCGTGGTGCGAGAGGGCGATCGGTTCCGCCTGGATTACGATCGGCCCAAGTCCATCGGCCGGGTCCGCAGCTTCTTTGGCAACGTGGGCGTACTGGTTCGGGCCTACTGCTACATTCTCACGCACGGTCCACAAGGGCTGCGCCGCGTGGCCGAGAACGCCGTACTCAACGCCAACTACCTGCTGAGCCGCGTGAAGCACTTCTTGCCGGTGCCGCAGGGCAACCGGTGTATGCACGAGTTTGTGGCCAGTGCCCAGAAGCTCAAGACGGAACGCGGCATCACCGCGATGGACATCGCCAAGCGTCTGCTGGATTACGGCTTCCATGCGCCCACGGTGTATTTCCCGCCGATTGTGCGCGAGGCGTTGATGGTCGAGCCAACCGAAACGGAGAGCAAGGAATCGCTCGACGCCCTGGCCGAGACGCTGTTCCGGATCACCGAAGAAGCAGAAGACCTGCTGCACGATGCCCCGCATACCACGCTGGTCAGCCGCCCCGACGAAGTCCAAGCCGCTCGGCAGCCGATCCTGCGGTGGACTCCCGAGTCGTAACGGCCGACGCGCTGTGCTCCCGGTTGGCGGTAGGCCAGCTTGCACTTGCTGCGGGGGGGACGATGCGCTCTCCACGAGGTAACCAGCTATGGTTGAAGGCCCTAGCGGCCGCGTAATCATCGATGGGCCGGGCTCGGGCAGTTGGAATATGGCCGTCGACGAGGCCATTCTCGGTGCGCTGGCCACCCTGCCCCCTGACCGCCCCCAGGCGGTGCTGCGGTTCTACCGGTGGGAGGTACCAACGCTGTCGCTGGGATATTTTCAGCACATTGCGGAACGCACCGGGCATGACGCCAGTCGGGATTGCCCGCTGGTACGGCGGCCCAGTGGCGGCGGGGCCATCCTCCACGATCGCGAATTGACCTACAGTCTGACAGTTTCTGCTGGTTTTCCTGGCTCGCGGCCATCCACGCAGCTTTACCAGGCCGTTCATCGAGCGTTGCTCCAGACGCTTCAGACATTCGGCATTGAGGCCCGGCTATGGGCACCGCCGCCCGGAGACCAGGCGCCGCCCCAGGCTGCCTCGCAACCAGCGTCGCGAGAACCGTTTCTGTGCTTTCAGCGGCGGAGCGAAGGCGACGTGATCTTGGGCGATTGGAAGATTGCCGGCAGCGCGCAGCGGCGTCGGTTGGGGGCCGTGCTGCAGCATGGCAGCGTATTACTGGAGCAGTCTCCGCAGGCACCGCAGTTGCCGGGCATTGCCGAGATTACCGGCATTCGGCTCGATGTTCCAACGTTCGCCAAGCGGTGGCAAACCTCGCTGGAAGCAGAATTGGGCTGCCCATTCGTTGCAGATTTACTAGATTCACCAATCGTTGCTTTCGCCGAAAATTTGGCGGAATCCAAGTTTGCTAGCACCGTTTGGAATGAACGGCGATAAGATGAAGAAGTCTTGAGGCGGCAACAACTTGTGAAAGAAACATTTTGACAGCGCCGATTCAGACTGATACGATCGGGCTGGTAGGGATTAGGCTTACCCTACTCGCGTGGACGCCCAAGTTCGGTGTCCCCCCATCATGTCAATTGCAATTCCTGTCGCTTTGCCCGCGGATGTAAGTGGGAGTTCGTATGGATGTTCAGTTAAAGGTGCTTGTGGGCAGCGCTAAGGGGCAGAAGATCAAGGTATCGGGTTCTAAGTTTTTTGTCGGCCGTTCGGAAGATTGCCAGTTACGACCCAAGAGCGATTTGATTAGCCGGCATCACTGCGCCCTGATTATTGAGGGCGATTACCTGGCCATTCGCGATTTTGGCAGCAAGAACGGAACGTACGTCAACGACGAACGGGTCGCTGGCGAGCGGGAACTGCAAAACGGCGACAAGCTCACCATCGGTCCCTTGGAATTTGAGCTTTTGGTCGAGAAGGTTTCGGTAAGCGGACCCAAACGCCCGAAAGTTCAGAGCATTTCGGAAGCCGCTGCCCGGCAGGCCGAGTCGCGCCCGGCCGCGCCCGCGGGCGATGATACCGGCGACATGGACATCAGCGATTGGCTCGCGGACGAGGCGGCAGGCGAAACCCGCGAGATCAAGGCTCCAGATACCTCGGAGTTCAAGCTCGATCAGACCTTGGCCGACCCGCCGCAGGAAAGCATCGAACCGCCCCCGCCTCAAGCGCCTCCCAAGAGTGAGCCGGGCAAGTTGCCCAAGGTTCCGCCTTCGTCGGCCAACAGTGAAGACGCCGCCTCCGAGGTGCTTCGCAAGCTGCGCCGCTTCCGCTGAACCATACAGCGCGATTCGGCCCATGGTTCCATGGCAGGCAGATGACGGTACGCGCCGCCGGGCATCCGCATGAGGGTGCCCGGCCTCTGTTTCCCGTCATTGGGGATTCGCCCTCATTCTGGCCTGGCTGACTGCGATTCGCGCAGCCAGGCGACACGGGCTTCTGCCGCGAATTGCACAAAGCGGTTGGCCTCGATCGCCTGCCGCGCCTGGTGCATGAGCCGCTGGTAATAGGTGAGGTTGTGCGCGGTCAGCAGGATCGGGCCGAGCATCTCCTTGGCCATGAACAGGTGCCGCAGATAGGCGCGGCTGTGGCGGCAGGCGGGGCAAGGGCAGTCTTCTTCCAGCGGGCGCGGATCGCGCTGGTGCTTCTTGTTCCGCAACCGCACGGTGCCCGATGCCGTGAAGGCCAGCGCGTTGCGGCCGTTGCGGGTGGGCAGCACGCAGTCGAACATATCGACGCCGTGGCCGATCGCTTCGAGGAGATCCTCGGGCCGGCCCACTCCCATCAGGTACCGCGGTTTGCGACGCGGCAACGCATCGGCCGTGGCCGCCAGAATACGGTACATCTCGCTGGGTTCCTCGCCGACGCTCAGGCCACCAATGGCATAGCCGGGAAAATCCAGGGCCGCCAGTTGTTCGGTGCATTGCAGGCGCAGTTCGATGTCCAGCCCGCCCTGCACGATCGCGAATTGTGCCTGGTCGGGGCGCCTGGCTGCAGTCTGGCATCGCTGGGCCCAGCGGACGGTCCGGGCCGTGGCCAGTTCGAGCGTGTCGCGGTCGCACGGGAGCCCCACCACGTGGTCAAGCACCATGGCGATGTCGGAACCCAAGTCTTCCTGAATGGCAACGGCTCGTTCGGGCGTCAGTTCCAGCAGCGAACCATCGATGTGCGAGCGGAACACGGCGCCGTGTTCGTCGATGCGCGTCATCTGCGCCAGGCTGAACAATTGAAAGCCGCCGCTATCGGTCAGGATGGGGCCATCCCAGCCCATGAAGCGGTGCAAACCGCCCAGTTCGCGAACCAGTTCCGAGCCGGGCCGCAGCGCCAGGTGGTAGGTATTTCCGAGAATGATCTGTGCGCCGGTCGCTTTGATCGCTGCGACATCCAGCCCTTTCACCGTGGCCACGGTTCCCACCGGCATGAAACAGGGCGTTTCCACCGTGCCGTGCGGCGTGCGCAGTCGGCCGCGCCGGGCCGCCGATTGGCTGTCTTGGTGGAGCATTTCAAAGGTGACGGGCGGTTCAGGCATCGCAGAAGTCGTGGTTCAGTGACGCAAGGTTCCAAAGGCCCAGCACCCCGCGGCGGGCCAAGCCATTTACAAGCCATGGAAGGTCAAAGTTGCGCAGATGTACCAGCGCGGGAGCGGGTACGTTCAGAAACAGTTCATTTTCCCAAGAATGCCGCACGCCGGCCAGTGCTAGCGTCGATGGAAGCGGCACGCGCCGGTACTGCCAGGGCGAATCGCCCTGGGAGCAGCCGATGACGGATGTTGCCCCCATCTGGCAATATCGGGATAATCGCATGGATTGCAGGGACGCTTTCGCTGCGGGCCGCCGCAAGTCGCCCAATCAGGAGGTTCGATGGTGGAGGGGAGACTGCCTATTTCCGGTCTGGTGGCCGCGGCAGGGATGTTGCTGGGCGGTTGCAGCGAAGCTCCGCCCGTTGTCCTGGCATCGGAAGACGGGCAAACGCATCTCACGGTATACGGCGGCATGGCGGCCGTCGATGGCCTGAACGACCAGGCCGCCATCCAGGCCGCGAACATCAAGCGGGGCCTGTATGCCATGGTGATCAGCACAGCTAAGGCCGATGGCGCTACCCTGGGTGCGATGAACGAACAAGTTCGGGCCAACGTGCGCGACAGCCTCATTCAGCCGGTGGTTTCGGCCTCCAAGCCGCTGAAGATCGGTGGGATGGATGCCATGCAGTTCACGGCGGCGGGGCGACCCCCTGATGCCTCCGTGCAAGTCTCCTACCTGTATACAACGGTGGAAAGCGCCAAGGGATTTCACCAGGTCGTGGCGTGGACCGCGACCGAGGATTTTGATCGCCTGAGGCCTGTCCTCGACCAGATCACTGGCAGTTTCCAAAGCGCGGACGGTCCGGCCCGGGCAAGCACTCCCAGCGCTGCGCCGCGAGCCAGTCCAGCGCCCAATGGCTCGGCCCCGCCGGGCAATTCGGGGGCGGCCTCACCGCCGGCCGATTCACCCGGCGGCTAAACCCTGGACGGGTGCGGCAGGCGATGACTTCTTTGCGGCAGGTAATCTTTGTTTCGGGGCACCATTCAACCTGGCGAGCGGGGCAACCTATTGCCATGCACGTGCAAGAAGGATCTATCATGCCCAACAGCCGACTCCCCATCATCGGTCGTATTTGTTGCCTGGCTGCGGCGATGGCCGCGGCTATGGCGGAACCACTGGCAGCCGAGCAGCGCTCCGCGGTCTTTTCAACCGATGGCACCACGCTACTGCGGCCCGGTTCCAACCTGCAACTGCGCCGCGACCTCAACGACGAAGCTACGTTGCAATTGGCCAATCCGCTGGAAGAGCTTTACCTGGTCGTCATCAGCGAATCCAAGGGGCTGTTGCCCGGCGGTGCCACGCTGGAACAATACCGCGAGGCGGCGCTGGACAACATCGCCAAGGCCACGCAGGCGATGAAACTGGCGGAACCGTCGCAATTGCAGATCAACGGCCACCAGGCTCTGCAAACGCGGTTCACTGCGAGCGTGCCAGGGATCGAGCCACGCGTGGCTTATGTGCTGACCACGGTCGAGAGCGCCCACGCGCTTCATCAGATTCTCGGCTGGACCCTCGAATCGCTCGCGGAAAAGAACATGCCGATCCTGCTCGATCTGACGGCCACCTTTGAGGCCGACCTGGAAGTGCTCCGCTCAGCGGACGAAAACGTGCAAATCACGCTGCCCGACGGCATGACCGAGAGCAATGCCTTTCAGGATGTGACGCTCCAGGCAATCGACGCCGAAACAGAACGCTATGCCGTGGTGGTTCGCGAGCCCAAGCGGGAACTTCCTGAAGGGACCAGCCTGACCGAATACTACGAGGCCCAAGTGGCCAAGCTCAAAGAGGCCACGCGCGGAGCCGCGGTCGCCGAACCGCGGCGGCTTACGATCGACGGGCATGCGGCCGTGCAGACCACGATCACGGCCGAGTTCCCCGGCATCGAAGGTAAGATCACGTACCTGGTGACCGACGTTGAAACGCCCGATGCCTTTATTCATCTCCAGTGCTGGACGACTGCCGACCGTTTCGCAGAAAATCAACGCACGCTGCAAACGGTGGTCGATAGCCTGCGGGTGGCTGAGGCCAAGCCGCCGGTGGAACCGCGCTAGCTCACCCTGTCATTGGCGAGGCAGGTTCGCGGCGGCCTGATACTCACCCCTTGCATCTCCTTGTGGCGCGCGGTAGAAGCTCACCCGCGTCATTGCCGACTGAATTTCCAACCGAGGGCTGCCATGGATTTCTTTCCCAAGAACGCTGTACTGGTCCCGTTCGATTTCTCGGACCTCTCGGTGGATGCGCTTGACAAGGCCTTGACGATGGTCGAAAGCCCTGCCCAGATTCACCTGTTGCATGTGCTGCCCGAGTTGGAGATCAACCAGCCGGGGATGGTATGGGGGAGTGTCGACGACCAAAGCCGCAAGCGGCACGTCGAGCAGGCGATTCGCCAGCGGCTTTCCGCCCCTCAATACCAGGGCATACACATCGCGGTCGCCATCGGTGATCCCGGCCACGAGATCACCGATTATGCCGATGCGCATGATATCGACTTGATTGTGCTGCCTTCGCACGGCCGGACCGGCTGGAAACGCGTGCTGATCGGCTCGGTGGCCGAGCGCGTGGTGCGGTTGGCGAACTGTCCCGTGCTGGTGATTCGGCAGCCAGAGAAAAAGGATTGATACCTGCTGCGGCGAAGGTCCACGTACTTTCTTGAGAAACCCGGCGAACCGCCGCTGGTTCTGGCTGCCAGAGGCAGGCGCGCTGCACCGCATCACTTGGCGATAAGCATTGGCTGCCGGGCATCGGCTCCTGGCCATGAGGCGACATCAACGAACTACCAGCGCTGCCGCTACGAGGCCGCTTCGCATCGCGCGTGCGCAGCGATGATTAAGGTGCTGACGCCCACGATGCCGCTGCGCCGCTTGCGCGTTACAGCGCCGGTGCTGCGCTACTGGCCTTCTTTTTTGACTTCTTCCACCGTGACGGGAATTTTCTCGTCGTGCGTAAGCGTCTGGTTGTTGAACCGGCAGGTATAACGCAGCGTGATTTCGTGCTCGCCGGGCCGGCAGTTCTCGGCCGCCTTGATGACCAGGTCTCCGCTGCTTTGGCCCTTGGCGATCGTCAGCTTGGCAGCACTAAGGGCAACGCCGCCCGGTGCGGTGATGGTCACGTCCACCGGGTCGTTGTACTTGATCAGTCGGGTGAGCCTGATCGGCAGTTTGAGTTCCTCGCCTTGCTTGACTTTGCCCGAGGAGGGAACCGCCTGCACTTCAAACGGCATTTCATGCACGACGACGTGAACCAGGGTGGTTGGCCGGTAGACATTGGTATTGCGGGGCCGGGCTTGTGTTTCAAGCTGCCTGACTTCGTTGTCCAAGTCGCGCTTGGCGTCGTTGGCTTCTTTCAGGCGCGCCGCGGCTTGCATGGCTTCTTCCTCGGCCTTGGTAGCAGCGGCTTTCGCATCGGCCTGGGCCTTGGCGGTATCGTCGGCGGCTTTCTTGGCATCGGCCGCTTTCTTCTCGGCTTCGCCCAGGTTTTTCTGAAGTTCGTTCACCTGCTTCTCGGCCGCGGCCACGGCGGCTTGTCGGCCTTTATCCTCCGGCTCACTCTTCAAGGCTTCTTGAGCCTTGGCCAGGGCATCGCGGGCAGTGTTGATGCCAGACTTGAGGTCCTCCACGGCCTTGGTCGCCGCGGCCAGTTGATCGCTGGCCTGCTTGGCAGCCGCCTCGGCCTTGCGGGCCTGCTCAGCGGCCTCGTTCTTCTTCCGGTCTGCTTCCTTGTTGGCCTTGTCCAATTCGGCCACCAGCTTGTTGAGCTTTTCCTGCTGGGCCTTGGACTCTTTGACCGCTTCGGGATTGCGGCTGTAGCTGACCTGCGAGGTGGCTTGCCAGTAAAGGGTGAACTCACCCGGCGCCACCGTGGTCGGCAGTCTGACTTGCCCCTTGGCCGAGCCCTGATTGCCGCCGATGGTGACGTTTCCTGCTTGGACGTTGGCGGGCGCGGCCGCGGGCTGAAGCGTCAGGCTGCCTTTAAAATTGCCGCGGCGCACGGCTTGGAACGCGACATCGAATTGCCCTCCGCGGGCCGTTTCGACGGTTTTCTCATCGGCTACCTTCACCAGGAACGGGGCCTGCTCGGCGTCTACCACCGCCAGGCCCAGATCGCGGCATAGCCGGGCGGCACCGGGTGTATTGTTCGCCTGCGGCTTGTACATCACCGTGCCGAAGCGGGCAGGCCGCGATACATCCTTGCCGTTAATCCGGGCCTTGGCCGTCACGTTGATCGTACCGGCCCAGGCTGCGGCGTTATCGGCGGCGACGAGTACCAGCGTTGCCGCGTTCTGGCCGGGGCCAATGACGGCCGGTTGCGCTGTCACCCCCGCGGGCAGTCCTTGGGCGGTGACTTCGATCGGGCCATCGAACCCGTCGCGGCGGAACGCGTAGACCTCGATGATTTCGCTCCCTCCGCGGCGCAGTACGGGCGACCAGAGGTCGGCCTGCAGCGTGCGGGGATTGTTCGTGGGAGCACGCGGGGCGGCCACCACGCGAAAGTCTGGCGTCTCTGGGCGAACGATCATACGATAGACCGCACGCGGATCCTGCTGGGCACCGCCGTACAGGTCGCGCACCGTCAACAGATACTCGCCGTCGGCCGGCGCCACAAACCGGTAGCTGGGGTCATCGCGCAACGTGTAGAAGGCATTGCCACCCAGGTTGCTGGCATTGCCCGGGTCGTCCAGTGCCTGCAGGTCGCGGTACTGGATTTCGCCCTGCTCGTTGGTCATGATCTGCTGCACGAGCAGGAACGGATCGGCTGGCGATCCCAACTGCTGCGCGATCACTTGAATCCAGAACGTGTCGCCCTGCTTGGCTTGGAAGCGAAAACGGTCCTTGTCGCGGCCAGGGTAAAACTGCCCCTGGATCTCGCACGGCAGTTCAATCACCTGGGCCTGATCGTGCTTGTTGTTCGGCTCTTTTTCCAGGATCACCTTCTGCTGGGCGAACCCGATCAGCACCGGATTGGAAACGCCCTGCGGGCTTTGCAGCCGGTATGCGAAGCCGTCGATGCCGGCTTCCGTCGATTTGATGAAAGTCTCGCAAGCCAGTTCGTGCAGCTTGTTGCCGCCGGGGACATCCACCGTTACGTCCAGCGCTTGCAGCGGGCGGCCGTCCAACTTGTAAGGGCTGGGTTTTCCGCCGGGCAGGTTGCGGCCGTACAGCGTGATTTTGCTCTTGGTCCCTGGTTGGCCTGCGGCGGGAAACACAAAGTCGATGTGCGGCCGGGGATCGAGTACCAGGCGATACGGAAAGTCGTTGCCGCCGCCATAGACAAAGTCGCGGACCTGCAGCAGATATTCGCCATCGGCGGGCGCCGTGAAGTCCAGCAGCGTGTCACGGCCCCACACGTAGCGGCTGCGATCCAGTTCATGGCCCTGGGCATTGTATAGCGTGAGCAGCGGTTGCAGCCGCGAATCGATCTTCTCCGCCCAGCATTCAATCACAAGCGATTGCCCTTTGCGGGCGGTGAAGCGGTACCAATCCAGGTCAGTAGCGCGGTCGGCCTTGCCTTGGATCACGGTACCGGGCG
Source organism: uncultured Pirellulales bacterium (assembly GCA_964511065.1). Classification (GTDB taxonomy): domain Bacteria; phylum Planctomycetota; class Planctomycetia; order Pirellulales; family S012-138; genus CALBRZ01. The sequence continues at coordinate 17,628 of CAZEEG010000056.1, forward strand.
TGATTTCAGCCGCCTCTTCGGCACTGTTGTTGGGTTCGGCTTCGATGATTTCCGGCAAAGCATCGACGATGAACGCGCGGGGATTGGAAAGTCCGTACTTGCCCGATGCCCGCACCGAATACGTGCCCACCGGGACGTTCTGCGCGATGGTCACGGTGAACGTATTGTCCACAGGCTGAGGACCTTCCTCGTACAGCTTGGGGTCGCGCATCTTGGGTTTGGCCTGGATGCCGGGATGCGAAAACATCAGTTTGAGGCAGTCGTCGAGGTCGATCCCATCAATGGTGACTTCCACCGTGGTGCCCTGCTGGGCCCCGGCGGGAAAGACGCTATTGAGCCGGGCCGTGGGAAGTTGTCCGCGCACGGTGCCGGCGTTGGCCGCCAGGGCCACGGCGGCCAACAGGGGAAGTCCAAGTACGCGAGCGTGCAGAGGCAATCGCATCATGGCAGACATGCTCCTTGTTAGGGGGGCAACGATCGTTGCCGTCTCCACCGGGGCGCAACGCCGCACTCCCGCGCAAGGTCCGTGGACCAACGCGCGGCGCGACTGAAAGCCTCAAAACGCGGGAAAGGCCCGGGGTAACGTGAGGGAGCGAGAACGGCTCCCGGGGGGCACCCGCCGACTCACCCCGGCTGCACAGGGTGAACTGGAGACTGATCGAAAGGTACAAATTGTCAAACAGAGTGACGCTGGATTGCGTCTACCGCCACACGGCTTACCATGCGGCGACGTGAGTTGCTATGGCCGTGGTTGCCACACCAGCAAGGCATCTCGCCCTAGGTGCTACGCGCGGCAACTGCAGCGATGTGATGTTTCTCCCCCCGGCGCTAACGGGGGGCAGCCTCACCTGCAAGGCTGCATTGTAACGCCAGGTCGTACGGCATGCGACCATCTGACGGTTGCGGCGTTGCGCGGTTGGTGCCGCTACGCATGGTCCCGTTTTGTATGGCCCGTTATGCATGGTGTTGGACGCTGAAGGCCGATGCCGCGGCGGTCGCCAGGGGGGGACATCAACGGACGAAGCTGAATTCCTTGGCGTTGATCAGCGCCCAGAGAATGTCCTCGTAAGCTTCCTTCACGTTGTCTTGCTTGCGCTCGATATGCGAGAGCGTGAGCGATAGCTCTTTTTCGTCCGGTTCGCGAGCGAAGGCCCAGTAGTACAACTCGCGGACCCGTTCTTCGTGGCTTCGCTCGTTGTCGGCGGCCAGTTGTGCGGCGCGGCCGCTGCCCGAGGTCAACTTGCCCTGCACTTCGGCCGAGTTCAGCAGGTGCAGCGTTTGGGCCAGGTTGGCTTCCGCCGAACGTTCGCACTCGCAAGGGCTGTTCCCCAGCGGCTTGCCAAATACGGTGAGGAAGTAGTTGTTGATGGTGGCATCGGGCAGTTGCACGGCGCGGATGCCTTCGGGCAGGCCGTTGAACCGCGTGTAAACGCCGGTGACCTGGTTCAACGCGTCGTACAGCACTTCGGCATGCAGCCGCTTGGGATAGTAGCGCGAGAAATTCTGTTTGTCGGCCGCGTTGAACTCGTTGGGTTCAGAACTGAGCTGATAGGTGGACGAGCGGCAGATTTCGCGCGTGAGGGCTTTGATGTCAAACCCGCTGGCGATGAATTGTTGGGAGAGGGCCTCTAACAACTCGGGATTGGTGGGCGGGTTGGTCACGCGCATGTCGTCTTCGGGGTCGACAATGCCGCGGCCAAAGAAATGCTTCCATTGCCGGTTGACGAATGTTTGGGCAAAGAAGGGGTTCTGCGGATCGGTCATCCAATCGACCAGCGCATGGCGGGGGTCGTCGTCGGGTTCAAGCTCAATGGGATCGCCACCCAATCCTGCCGGCGCCAAGCGTTCGTTGGTGCGCGGATTGACGGCACTGGCTACGCCACGGTTGTGGAAGATGCGCGGTTCGTCGTTACCCGCATCGCCGTTCTTGCGCTCCACGCGGCTGAAGAATGCGGCGAAGCTGTAATAATCGCGCTCGCTCCATTGTTCAAACGGGTGATGGTGGCACCGCGCGCATTGAATCCGCAGCCCCAGGAACAACTGTGCGGTGTCTTCCAGTTGCAGCAGTTGATTGCTGACCGAGCGGTACCACACCACGGGTGGATTGCGCGTGATGTCGCCCGAGGCTGCGACAATCTCCCGCACAAATTGATCGTACGGCTTGTTGCGGCGGAAGCTGTCGCGAATCCATTCATGGAATGCGAAGGTTCCCCGGGTGTAGTTGGCGTTGGTTCGCTGGTTGCGAAGGATGGCGTTCCACTTGTTGGCGAAATAATCGGCGTATTCGCCGCTGTCGAGCAGTTGGTCGATGAGCCGATCGCGTTTGTTGGGGCTGCGGTCTTCGACAAACCGTTTGGCTTGCTCTGCGCTAGGCAGGCGGCCTGTCAGATCGAGATACAGCCGCCGGACGAACATGGCGTCGTTGGCAGGTGGCGAAGGCGGGATGCCCAGCCGTTTCAGCTTGGCGAAGACCAGCTTGTCGATGTCGTTGCGCTCGGGCGGGAAGGAAGTCACGTCCACGCCCAGCGGCAGGCTGGCGCGGAATACGTCGACATGACCCTGGAAACGGACCATGACCGCCACTTCGCCGGTGCCGTCCAGCGTGCGCACCAGGCCGGTGCTACTGGTCTCGGCCATCTCGGTATCGTTCGATTCGTATTGGGCGACGCGCGTAACGTCCTGGACCGAACCGTCGCTGAAGTGCGCATAGACGGCCAGTTGTTGCTGCGAACCGCGGTCCAGCGTTCGCTGCGGCGGATGCACTTGGATGCGAACCACGGTGGGATCGTCGTCGTTCCCGTAGGGCATGCCCTGGGCGATCCAACTCCGCAGCAGGCTGTATTCGTAGCTTGCCATGTCCAGCCGCTGGCCGCCGCCGTGGGCCAGCATGTTCGTGGCCTTGAGCAGCAGCAGGCTGCTTTCGGGCGCTGCGGGGAACAAGCGCCGCCCTCGTGCTTCTTTCACCAGGTACTCATAATCTTCTTCTGGATAGAAACCCAGCAGCGAGAGCTTGAAGCCGTTTTGTCCCGACGACTTGCCGTGGCAACCGCCGGAATTGCAGCCCAACTTGGAGAAGATGGGCGTAATCTGATTGGGGAAGTTGATGGGGATCTGTTCGTCAATCTGAGTCACTTCCACCTGCGTGGTAGCCTTGATGCCCTGGATGGTGGCGGTGACGGTGGCCGTGCCGTTGCCTTGGGGCATCACAAAGCCGGATGAATCCACCCGGACCACGCCGCTTGGCGCCACGCTATACGTGGCTTGGGCCGTGAGGTCGCGCAATTGGCCGCTGGTGTAGTGGCCCGTCACGATCAACTGCTGCCGGGCATCCCTACCGCGAATGACCAGCTTGTGCGGTTGCTCGATCTTCAGCGAAACGAGCTTGCCAGGATCACCCAGCCCCGGCCCCTTGATATCGGCGGCCTGACCCACGGCTGATGCCGCTACGATCAAGGCCAGGAACGAACCAATCGCCAAGCCAGGAATGGGGCGTTGGACGAACGTCCTAACTTGCTCGGTCCCACGCATGGTTCATGACTCCCGGTTAACAAGGGGGGCGACTTGGGGTTGTGCTTGGTTGGGGGGCCGTTGCTGCCAGCCACCGCCTTGGTACATCGTGCAAGGGACAGCCGAGTTGGCCCGCGGCGGATTGCGCGGCCTGCCGGTGGTCATCGGGGCGACTGTGGCAGCCAAGCAGCGTTCCCCTACTGCCCGGCCTGCCGGCCCTGGCTAATGCAGTCCATTTGGGAAACGCCGATGGAGGGGCCTCACTTCCACCCCGCCTTGGATTGTCCACAGAACAAGCCACGACGCAACAAATCCTGCTTATGTATTTCGGAGACAGCCGGACAACCCGCGATGCCACCTAATAGATGCCACCTAATAATTGGCAGCACCCCGGGGATCGTTACTCGGCCTGCCTGTCGGCGGTCGCGTTGGCGCGGCTCGTCACCAAGTGAGGCATCATTGCTAAATGCCTCCGCAGAAATGACTTGCAGATGGTGTGCGGGGGCGAGGCCGGTCCAATAAACCTGGACAGATGGATCGGGCTTTACCTAACTCACCTTGTGCGGCCATGCGGAGAATAGGTGGATTGCGATAGCTGGGATGAATCTCGGGCTCGTCGCCGACGAGTCCCCTGCAAGGTATACGGTGAGCTGCCTTCGGGGCGTTTGCTCGCCACCATTCTGCAAGGTAAGCGCATGGGGGGCGCAGTTCCGAATGGAGCGGGACCAAAATCCGGGGGCGCTTGCCAGGTGGGGGGCACGTCCGGTGAATCGCGGGCTGTACGCCCCCCCTTCACGATTGTGGGTTCGACGAACTGCCTACGATGGCCCGCCTCTGGGAATCCGATGTCAACACCGCTCGCAACACCAGTGCCCACGGTCGCGCCTACGGTTCCTGCCGCACCCAGCGCGGCCAGGGCTTCTGGCGGTTGGCTGTTGGGGCCGATCCTCGACAGCCTGTTCATCGCCAATCTCGCATGGCCGGCAGTGGCGGCATTCGCCATGCTGGCGACACAAACGGTGGCCTATCAGACCTTTGGCTACCTGCTGGCTTATTTCATCATCATGCCGCACCGGTGGATTACCTTGCCGCTGGTATTCGGCGACCGGCAACGGCTTGACCAGCGGCCGCTGGCTTACTTGGCAGTGCTGGCGGCGGTGGTGGTGTCGTGTGGCGTGGTGAAACTCAGCATGGCATCGCTCGCCGTGCTGGTGGCGGCCGATTACCTCTGGACGCCTGGCACTTTGCCGGCCAGCACGGCGGCATCTATCGCATCTACGGACGAATCTCAGGGCAACCGGCCGCTGCTCCCGAGTGGGAAAAATGGCTGCTGCGCGGGTTCTTCTTGTTTGTGCTGATCCGGCTGACCGGCACGTTCATTCCGGCGAACAGTCAACCCTGGCTCGACGCCATCGCCGCTGCGGGGCCGTACCTGGCGTGGATCGATGGGGCCGCCCTGGCCGTCGCCGCGTGGTTCGTGGTCCGCGAAGGCCTCAGGCTGCGGCACGGTTCGCTGGCAGGTTTTCTCTACCTGGCGAGTATCTGCACGCTTTACTGCACGCTGCTGCTGGCCATTCGGTTCGATGCCCGGCCGCTGGTGCTGGGATGCGCGTTGGCGACTACGCTGGTCCATTCGTCAGAGTATCTGGCCATCGTTTCGTGGCACGCGCCCAAGAATCGGAGCCTGCAGGATTCGGCCCTATTTCGGCCACTGCTCTCGCACTGGTTGCTCACGCTGGTGGGCTTCATGTCCATCTTTGCGATCACCACGGCGCTACTTGTCGGGGCCTTACCTCTCGACGTGGCTGTGGATCAACCTGAATGTGTCGTTTCTGCACTACGCATACGACGGCATGATCTGGAAACGGCCCAAGAAGGCGACGTAAGGTCGCGCCCCCAGGCACGAGACACCTCGCGCCCACGCTGCGTGCCAGCCGCAAAACTATGTGCAGTAGCAAAATTGCGTGCCGTGGTAAGGCTGCGTGCAGTAGTAAAGCAGCGTGCTGATTGTAAAGCCGTGCCAGTGGCTGCCCTGCGCGGCGGCGTGCACTACGACCAGAAACGAAGCAACCTTGGCGCGCGGTTGGATG
>CAZEEG010000056.1:23324-37286 GCA_964511065.1 uncultured Pirellulales bacterium
CGCGGCGGCGTGCACTACGACCAGAAACGAAGCAACCTTGGCGCGCGGTTGGATGCGATGGACGCTCAGCCGCGCTCAGTCGCGGCCGCTGGTAGCGGCCAGCACCGTGGCAGCGATTGGCCGCCCGTAGCGCTGTAGGCTTTCCGCCACGCAGTACGCCTCATCCAGAGAAACGCACACAGGCTGGACAAACCTTCGTAATATGCGGTCGATGTGGGCCACGTCGTCGGGCGTATCGACCGTGAGCCGAATGTCCGGCCGCAGCCCTCGCCAGGCAGGCGGAAGTTCCTCCACCTGCAAATCGCCTGGATGCCGCCGCAGATACGGCGTCACATGTTCCCGGCAGTAAGGGTCGGTGGTGTGTGCCGCTGCCCGCAGAGCGCCCACGCGAACCACTTCCGGCGCGCCGTGCGACAAGTTGCGGATATACGTGTAGTCGTTGCCCTGCCGAAGGTGATACGCGATCAGTTCGGCGGTCCGCCGGGGGCAGTAGATGGGATTGTCGGCCGTGGCACGGACAACCAGATCGCGCTCGCCCAGGTCGGCGACGGCAGCCAGGTAGCGGGTCAGCACGTCGTCCACAGGGCCGCGCAAACAGGCAACATTCAACGCATGACACAGGGCGGCGGTGGGGGCATCTTCGGTCAACTCGGTCGTGGCCACCATACATTGAAGCGGCATGCCCGGCAGATAGTCGGCCACCTGCTGCATCCGCCGCACCACGTGCTCAAGCATCGGCACGCCGCCCAGCGGCGCGAGGATTTTGCCAGGCCGGCGGTGCGAGCCCATCCGGGCTTGAATCACGATCCGAACCGTTCGATTCACGGGGGACGATTCCTTTCTTCCCTGTTTTGTTTGCCGGCATTATGGCCGGCCGGGCGCCACTGCGCCGGGGTCATTCCACGTCCGCCACCGTCAGGCAATCATCGGCTGCAATGTCGCGGCGGGCCACGCGGCCCAGGACCAATTGTCGCTCCTGCCACGGCAGCCCTCGGCCGGCGGATTTCAGGCACAGCATGTCCTCCGTGACGCACGCGCCGCGGGGAATGTCGCAGCGGGCGACGAGCGAGCGGCCGAGCCTGGCTCTGGCGGCAGACACGCTGCGTGGCACGCGCTTGATGCCGTCGCCCAGGGCGGCTTCGATCGTGCGGATATTGGCGATGAACGTCCGCAGTTCAGACGGCGTGAGGCTGCACGCATGATCGCGGCCGCGCAGCGCGCGGTCGAGCGTGATGTGCTTTTCAATCATCACGGCTCCCAGGGCCACGGCTCCCAGGGCCACGGTACCGCCCAGCGTATGGTCGCTGTAGCCGACATGAATGCCGAACTGTTGCCGCAGGGCGGGAATCACACGCAGGTTCGCATCGCGGGGGTCGGCCGGATAACTGCTGGTGCATTGCAGCAGCACGACCTGCGAATGCACGCGGCGGATCACGTCCAGCGCCTGATGGATGGCATCGGGACCGTCCATCCCGCATGAAAGCACTACGGGCTTACCGGTCGCTGCAATGCATTCGAGGAGTGGGAGATTCGTCAGATCGCGGCTGGCGACCTTGTAGAACGGGACTTCGATCAATTCCAGGTCTTCCACGCTGCGGGCGTCGCATGCCGTGGAAAAGTACGTCACCCCCTGGGCGGCAGCGAAGTCGCTCAGTTCGGCGTGCTGCTCGCGCGAGAGTTCGAGCGCGCGGCGGTGTTCGCCGTACGTGGCCCCATAGCTGTGAGGATTGTTGTAAGGGCGGCGCGACGCTTCCGCGGTCAGTTCGCTGGCGAGATCGCGCTTGCAGAATTTCACGGCGTCAGCCCCTGCCGCCGCGGCCGCTTCGATCAGCTTGCGGGCCGTTTCCATTGAGCCGTTATGATTCTGGCCGATCTCGGCCACAAGATAGCATGGCCAACCGATGCCCAGGTTTCGGCCGGCGGTCCATTCCAAGGGTGCAAGCTCGACCACGGCACACGTCCCTCCCTGAACGGTTTGCATTGCCAACGGCGGCGGGTTGCCGCGGAACCCCTAAAGAGGCTCATTTGGCGCGTCCGCTATCATGCCGCAAATGGCTTGCGGCGCGAATACGAGTTGCGTTTTCGCGGCATCGCGGCAAACCATGTCCCCTGTCGCGCGCTGCCTCCAATCCCATCGCTGAACTGCGGCGGCCTCATGCGGCAGGCAGTGCGCATGGACGTTACCCTGCGCGGCGCGGTGCTTGGAAGGCGTGCCTCGTCGCACGGCGCTTAAGTCATTGATGTTTATGGTTTTACTAATGCGTTGGCCGGCGTTTCCGGCGGTGCTGGCGCTTATTGCAGCCCGAAGCAGACCAGGCAGATATCGTCAGCTTGCGGAGCATCGCCAACAAACCCCCGGACGTCGCCGAAGATGTGTTTCCCCTGGTCGATGACGCTTCCGGTTGCTTGCGAGAATGCCTTCCGCAACTGGGCGGGGCCGTAAGGGATGCCCTGCGCGTTTCGGGCGTCGACCACGCCGTCGGTGAACATCACGAGCCGATCGCCCGGCTCCAGCCAGACGATGAACGATTCGTATTGGGCATCGTCGAACCAGCCCAGGGCATAGTTCACCTCGTCGGCGACGACAGCCACAGTGGTTCCATCGGCGCTGCGCAGCAGGGGGGCCCAGTGCCCTGCGTTCACGAACGTGACGCGATTGTCGGCCGGGTCGATGATGGCGACCACCATCGTAATGTACCGGCCATCCAGTTGGCTCTCGATCAACGACTGGTTCAGCCGAACCAAGGCGTGGCACGGATCGGGTTCCTCGCTCAAGAAATGGCGGGTGTCCCCTGCGAAGCGGGCCATCAACAACGCCGCCGGAATGCCTTCCCCCGAGACGTCGGCAACCACCACCGCCAGGCGGTCGCCGGGCAGGCGGATGAAGTCGTAATAATCGCCTCCCACCTTCTCGGCTGGTTGATACACGCTGTAGAAACCGTAGCCGAGTTGCCGGGGGGCGGCCTTGGGCAGCAAGCCCCGCTGAAGCCGCCGGGCGACCTCCAAGTCGCGTTCGAGATGTTCCAGTTCGGCCTTAAGGCGTTGTTCTTCGATGGCCCTTTCGTGCAGCCGTGCATTCTCGATGATGATGGCCACGTGCCGCGCCACGCTGGCCAGCACTTTGAGGTCGTCGGCGGTGAAGAAACGCGTGCCGTTGTCATCGAGCATGTCCAGTTCCATCACCCCCAGTACGTCGCCTTGGCTGTCCAACAGCGGAGCGCACATCAGCGAGCGGAGGTTCAGTTCGGCCACGCTCTGGCTCGTTGCAAAGCGGTTATCGCGAGCCGCATCGCGGCAGACAATCGCTTGCCGCGTGCGAACCACCTCGTTGACAATCGTCCGGCTGATGCAAATGGGCCGTTCGAGTTGCGGCGGATGCGTGGCCGCGGTGTAGAACGCCTCGTCGTCTGACGACCGAAGTTGAACGAACCCCCGTTGGGCCCGGGGAAACACCGCCACCAGGTTGCTAAGTACCCTCGGGATGACCTCGGCCACGCTGAGCGTGTTGGCCACGCTATCGATCAGGCCCATGAATGCCCGCAGCTTGGCTTGTGCATTTTCTTCCAGGTTGATTTCTGCACTGGAAGCGGGCAGTTGCAGCACGGTCATCTCATGCTGGACCGATTCGTCGGTTATCTCGACCGACGGCGTTACCCGGTCGGTTTCTTCAGCTTCGAACACAAACTGAAAACCGCAGATCTTGATCCGGTCGCGGTGCCACAATACGCGGCTGTTCGATTCTCCCTTGCGCAAACACGTACCATTGATGGTCGTACCGTTGAGACTGTCCAGGTCTTCGATCATCCACTGCCCGCGCTCATCGCGGGTGATACGGGCGTGGGGCCGGCTGACGGCATGATGATCCAAGACGATATCGGCATCGGAGTTACGTCCCAGCGTGGTGCCGCTGGGATGCAGTCGAAACGCACGGCCTAAGAGCGGCCCTTTGATCCCTCTGAGCACAGCCATGGTGTATCCTCTGAAGCGAGGAACTGACGTGATGAAACGATGGATCGTCGCCGTGCGGGCTGGAGTAACGAAGAGCACGCCCCCGGTTGGATGAACCGTATGTCGGAAGTGATAATGACATGGCCAGCCCGCGTGAAACTTGTCGGTGATGCGCCTGTTTGGCTGCCTCCCAAGTCCCTGTGCGTACGGAAGCAGCCTACATGCCAGGAGGTGGCGCCCGACGCCTTTCAAGCTAGGGAGCATGAATACGACGGTCAAGCATTCCCGGCGAAGTATGAATTGCGGTGAAGGTCAGAACGGCCGAAAACGGCATGTTTTGCCTTGTGATATTGTCAAGTAGCTGGGGATTGCCCGCGCAGCAAATATGGGAGCAACCCTGTGGACGCCCCGCGCACGTCGAGTCGATCGGCGCACGAACCATTCGGCGACCTACCTGCCCGGAAGCCGTGGCAAGACCCTGCTGCTTGCCGCGCAGCGCCCGCCGCTGCCGGTATTGATGAAATCCGTACCCTCATACCCGTTTCGTCATGTTGGAAACGATCGGCTGATGGGAGGGCGGAAGTTGCTTCTCCATGGTCTTGAGCAGGCGGATTGGCCCTCACGGATGGAGCAACGTTACGCCCCGGGCAACATTCCGCGCCCCAGTACGCTTTTCCGCGATGGCGGTGGCGATAGAATTCGCAAGCCACGCACTTCTCATCGGATTCGATCCGCAGTCAGAGGGGCGGGAGCGGGCCAATCGTCCTTCTGAAATGAATATGGGCATCGCCCCCCGCGGCATGACATTTGATTGCGTTGCCTCCGTAATTTACTGCGCGCTTGCCCCTGCTGGCGGACGGTGGGCCGGCTTGATGGGGCTGAGCCGGTTCTCTTGTTGAGTCTAGCGCCCATACGAAGTCCCCACGTGAACAAGCCGGGGGACTGTGTGGTCTGCGATGACCGCGCAAGAAAAGAGGGGCCGGAAGCTTGGCACGTCTCGGGGGGCGAACAGTCGTGCGGCCTCCGACCCGCTCTTGGGCCGGTGAGTTCGATCGTCGTTGTTCTTGTGAGGTGTGAATGCAAGGCGAGCGCAAAGACATGCCGCCGCCAACCATCCCCATCCAGGCACCCAGAGAAGGCCAGCGGCGGCACCGTCACACGTATTCGATCAACCGCGACACATTGGCGGACACCTGCGGCCGTGCGAGGTGTCCCAATCGTGGCAGTTCAAAGTGCCGCGTAACGCGCTCTACCCTTACTACGCTCTAAGTCGGAGGAGCGTTCGAGGGATGCTCACCTCGGTCTGCCGATGAAGGAGTCGACCGGTTATGAAAAGTAATCCAATCACGTATCAGTCGCTGGTCGAAACCGGGACAGCCTGGTTTCGTCGGGGGGCCATCAGGGCCATTGGGCCTGTTACCGGCGCACAACAGCGGACCACGCTACCCCCCGAGTGCCGGCTGGTGGAAGCCAACACCCCAGCCTTGCGGAGAGCGTTCATCGACTTCCCCTGGCAGGTCCAGGCCAGCGACCCGGCCTGGGTTCCGCCGCTCAAGCACGAAGTCGCCAAGATGATCGATCAGCGGCGGCACCCGTTCTTCGAGCACGGCGAGGCCGCGTTTTTCCTGGCCATGCGCGACGGGCGGCCCGTGGGACGGATTGCGGCCAGCGACGATCCCCGCTGCAACCAGGCCCACGGAACCAACAACGGCTGCTTTGGCATGTTCGAGTGCATCGACGACCAGGCCGTTGCCAACCAGTTGCTGCAGGCCGCCACCAATTGGCTCGCCATGCGCGGCCGCTCGGTCATGCTCGGACCGATCGACTACTCCACCAATTATCCATGCGGGCTGTTGATCGAGGGGTTCGAGACACCGCCCCGGGTGATGATGAATCACAATCCGCCTTACTATCAGCGGCTGATGGAACAGGCCGGCATGAGCAAATCCAAGGATCTATACGCGTGGTGGTTCAATTCGGACGGTGCCCTGGAGGAGATTGCCCCGCGACTGGAGAAACTGGCCGCCCGGTTCCACATTCGCGTTCGCTGCTTGGAGAACCGGAACTTGAAGGCTGAACTGGAGCGCTGCCGGTCGTTGTACAACGAGGTGTGGGAGGACGCCTGGCAGGCGGTGCCGTTCAGCCCGGCGGAATTCGCCCTGATGGCCAAGAACCTCAAGCGGATAGCCAATCCGGAGCTGGCACTCTTGGCGGAAGTGGATCATAAGCCGGTAGGGATTGTGATTGTGATTCCGGACCTGAATGAGGCGATTGCCCCACTCAATGGTCGGCTGACCAACTGGGGGCTGCCGATCGGCCTGGCTCGGCTGATGTGGCGGTTGCACCGCGTGAAGACCGGGCGGTTGGCGGTGCTGGGAGTACAGGCCGGGTACCGGCGCCGCGGCGTGGCGGAACTCTTGATCCTGAACGTGATGCGAAACGCTCTGCGCGCAGGATTCCAGGCGGCCGAGCTGAGCTGGACCCTGGAAGACAACAAGTTGGTGAACCAACTCATCCAGCGGGCCGGCGGCGTGCGCTACAAGACCTATCGCGTGTTTGAACGGCCGATTGCCGTTTGAACGGCCGCGGGCCGCATCAGGAGAGTTGCCACAAGGCCATCTTCAGCGAGTCGCCCAAACGCTTGTTCACGCCCAGCACGGCGGCCGGTTCAAAGCCGCAATGGACCATGCAGTGCTCGCAGCGCGGATCCTTGCCGCGGCCGAGGCTGCTCCAGTCGGTCTGGTCCATCAGGTCGTCGAACGACTTGTGGTGCGTGTCGGTGATCAGGTAGCAGGGCCCTTTCCAGCCCCGCACGTTGCGCGTGGGGTTGGCCCAGGCCGCGCATTGCAGATCGCGTTCGCCCCGCAGAAACTCCAGGTAGATGGGCGAGGTGTTGAGCTTGTGCCGCTTGAGCAGGGCCTTGGCCTCGCGGAACTTAGCGTGGATATCGTCGCGCGTCATGAAGATTTCTTGCGCGGCCAGAGGGTTGGTATCCTGCACCGCCGAGTAACCGTAAGCCGGCGAGAGCATGAAGCCATCGACATCCAGTTCCGACAGGTAATCGAACAGCACGGCGATCTCGTGCATGTCCGTCTCTTTGTAGATGGTGGTGTTGGAGCACACCAGGAAGCCGGCCTGCTTGGCCGCCTTGATGCCGGCGATGGCCGCTTCAAACACGCCTTCACGTTCCACGGCCAGGTCGTGCGTCTTTTCCATCCCATCCAGATGGACGTTGAAGAAGAAGTTCGGGCTGGGCTTGAATCCGGCCAGCTTCTTCTCGATGAACATGCCGTTGGTGCACAGGTAGATGTGCTTCTTGCGCTCGAGGATCTTGGCGACCAGCTCTTCGATCCAGGGATAGATGAGCGGTTCGCCGCCGCAGATGCTCACGATGGGCGCTCCGCACTCATCGACACTGGCCAGGCACTCGTCCACGGTCAGCTTGTCTTTGATGGTGTTGGCGTATTCGCGGATGCGGCCGCACCCCGTGCAGGTGAGGTTGCAGGCGTGGAGCGGCTCCAGCATCAACACCAGGGGGAATCGCCGCTGGCCCGAGAGCTTCTTCTTGAGCAGATAGGTCGCCATCCGCCGGGTGAGTGAGAGCGGGAATCGCATGTTTCGCCTATGCCTCCGTGTAACTGCGAGGCGTTTCCGCCACAAGGCGCGACGAAAACACGCTCATCCAATGATCCATCACCAATCGTTGCCGGCGCCAAGCGGCCCACAGCGCTTGAGGGGCCGCTATCGGCTTGGCGCAGCCCCCTCCTGGCGTGGCGCCTGCTCCGTCTGCTGGGCGTAACGGGCCAGCGCCATCAGCGGGAAATAGATGCGATAGTAGTGATACTTCAAGTAGAAGACGCGGGGAAAGCCCGTTCCGGTGTATTCTGGCTCGTCCCAGGTGCCATCGGGCAGTTGGGTACTTAGCAGGTAGGCGATGCCGCGGCGGACGGCCGGCGAATCTGTCCTGCCGGCGGCCATCAGGCCCATCAACGCCCAGGCGGTCTGCGAGGCAGTGACGGGGCCTTGGCCTTTCAGGGCCGGATCGTCGTAGCTGGCGGGGGTTTCGCCCCAACCGCCGCACGGTTGCTGGGCCGACATCAGCCAGGCGGCTCCCGCCTGCACGGCCGGATCGCTGACCGGCACGCCCACGCAGTTCAACCCGACCAGCACCTGCCAGGTGCCGTAGATGTAGTTGATGCCCCAGCGGCCAAACCAACTGCCGTCGGCCTCTTGGGTTTCGCGGATGTATTTGAGGCCGCGCTGGATGGCTGGAAAGTCGGGGCTCCGGCCCAGCGATGCCAATGCTTCGAGCACCCTGGCGGTGATATCCGGCGAACTGGGGTCGATCATCGCGTTGTGATCGGCGAACGGAATCCGGCACAAGAACTCGCGGTTGTTGTTGCGGTCGAACGCGCCCCAGCCACCGTCGTCGTTCTGCATGGCCAGCATCCACGCCTCGCCCCGGGCGATGGCCTGGGCAATGGTGTCGTTGGCCGGCCCCGGGGTGGCAGACTGAGCCGCAAACGGCAGTTGCCGACCGCCGGGTGCAGCGTGGCCGTTTCCGTTGCCGGGCCGCAGGCGGTTCCAGACGCGGGCTGCGTTGCCCACGGCGGTTTGCAGGGCCTCGCGGCTGAGTGTTTCGCGCAGATTGCGGACGCCCACGCCGGCCAGGCGGGCGGCCGCGGCCGCGATTTTGGGTGGCTTGTCCAGCGGTGAAAATTCTGCCGATGCCGGACGGGAATGCTCAAATCCGTTGTCGGACGGAGGCGGTTGCTTCGCCTGGCATGTGCCGGAGAACCGCGATTGGATGATCTCCAGGTCGCCTACCGTTTCACGCTGGATTGAGGATGGCGAGGTGAGCGAAAGCAGTTGGCTGCCGCTACCGAGTGAACCATCCCGCGCCGCTTGGCGCAGTGCCCCGCGCGGTGTTGCATGCGCGGCCTGCGATTCGCCCAGGGCCATCAGCACCATGGCGGTGTCGTCTACGTCGGGATAAGGCTCGTTGGCGAATTCAAAGCACCAGCCCCCCGGTTCGGCCGACACCGTTTGCGACCAGTCACCGGGGGCCAGAATCTGCTGTTCGACCAGCCACGTTTGTGCCGCGGCGAGTTGCCGAGAGTCGGGGGCTACGCCGGCATCGACCAGCGCACGAACCGTGATGGCCGTGTCCCAGACAGGCGACTTGCAAGGCTCCAGGCGGATGTGGTCCTCGGTCTCGATCTCCAAGCCTTGCAGCTTTTCGTAGCAGTATTGCAGTTCAGGCTGATGATCGCGGTAGCCCAGGCACCGCAGCGCGATGATCGACCACACCATCGGCGGGAAAATGGCTCCCAGCCCATCGCTGTTGTGGAAGCGGTCGAGCATCCAGCGCTGGGCCGCTTTCAGGGCGCGCTTGCGCAGCGGCAACAGATTGCGGCGCTGGAGCAGTTTGAACGACCGATCGGTCAGCCGGAAGAACCGTTCCCAACTGAAGGTCTTTTCGTCCTCGGCGGCACCGGGCGGACGCAGCGGCGGCCAATGGCGAGGATGCTTGAGGAACAGTTCACGAATCCCGCACTCGGCCGGCACATGGGTGACGGGCTGTAGCGCGGAGAGGATCGACAGCGGCACGACAATGGTTCGCGTCCAGGAACTCATCATCGACAAGTTCACCGGAAACCACCTTGGGAGCAGCACCAACTCGGGCGGCACGGCGGGGCAGTAGCGGTAATCCAACTGGCCGAGCATCGCCAGGTAAAACCGCGTATAGCTGTTGACGCGATCGGCACCGCCGGCAGCCAAGATGGCTTTTCGCGCCCGTTGCATCGGCTCGGAGGCCGGATCGTGGCCCGTGAGTTTCAGCGCGAAGTAGGCCTTGACGCTGGCGCTAATTTCGATGGGGCCGCCGGGAAAGATGTTCCAGCCGCCCTCGGGCATCTGCTGTTGCAGCAGGTAGCGGGCGCATTTGCGGGCCTTCTCGGTGTGTTCTTGCTTGAGCCAGGCCAGCAAGAGGATGTATTCGCTTTCAAGGATGGTATCGCCTTCGAGTTCGGCGATCCAGTACCCGTTCTCATGCTGCTGTTCGAGCAACCAGGCGGCGGTGCGCTCGATGGATTGCTGAAGCCTGCTGGCAGAAACCGAATCGGCAAAGTGAGCCAGACCGGGTGAGATGGCATTCATGCTCCGATCCCCCTGAGTTGTCAGACGCACGTCCCTGATCGCGCCGGACCGCCACAGGGGGCGGATCGCAGCGAAAATGCACCGCTCCATCAAAGAGCGGCCGGTGATAATCGCGCAGTGCAAAGGCCGCTTGGGCCGCTGCACATCCCAATGCCGGGTGCGGCATGTTGGCAGGCGCAGATGCTTCCTGCCTTCGGCACCCTGTCCAATCGATAGGCAATGTAAAATAGTTCGCCCAGTGTCACAAGCCGCTATTTGTAGTGGCCAAGGGGTGCGCCGTCTGGTCCTCAAGCGGGGGGCTCGCCAGGGCGGCTCCCCCCACACGGCTGCAGTTGTCAACACGCGCCCCGAATGGTTGGCCCACGATCAACCAAAAAGCACGCAGCGCTGGCTAGCCAGGCCAGGGCCAAGCCGGCCAGCCGAGTGCTGCGTGCCGTATGTAGCCGGGGAGCGCGGCGATTCAAACACCGGGCCGCGTGAAAGTGTCAAACGTCAGTTGGGAAGCTGCTTTTGCATCTCCTCCAGGCGCTTGCGCAACTCGTCAATCTGCTGTTGCAACTCCTGGTTCCCTGGGATTTTCAGTTCTTCCAGGTTCGGCCCAGGGAACCGAAACCCCGGGTAAGGCCCCTCGGGCATTGGTACCGTGAACTGGCCGGCACGATGAAACACCTGTCCCGGCAGTAGTGCCTGGACGGCAGGGCGAAGATCCTTGGGAAGCTGATCCAATTCGTCCTGGGCCAGGTCCCAGGTTTCATCGCCACGCTGCACTTGAACCCGGAGCGGTTCTTCGCCGCGGGCCGTGATGGTCACGGTAACGTCCTCGGGCAGCTTGGGCCGTTCGCGGACGATTTTCATATCAAACGGCTCGATGACACCGGGCCCCAGCACGCGGAACCGAAACGGCTGTGTCCGACCCCAAAGCACGGCCGGATCGAAGAACGGATCGCGGGTGCGCTTCTTGGGGGTAATTTCAATGGACTGCTTTTCGCCTTCGCGAACCAGTTCGATCGAAAGTTTTTCGCCACCGCTGGCACGAACGGCGTCGACCAGGTCGCCCACCGTGCGGAGTTCGCGATCGCCGGCGCGGAGCAGCACATCGTCGACTTTCAGACCCGCTTCGTCGGCGGCCGAGCCATCCACCACGTGCATCACAAGCAGCCCTTGTCCTGGCTTGAGCCGCAGGTGCTTGGCCAGGTGCTGTTCAACGGGAACGCATTCCACCCCCAGCCACCAGCTTGCCGGGCCGGTGTCGGCTGCCCGGGCGGGCTGCGCTTGGTCTGGGGCGTCGTCGGCCTGGGCAGTCGTTTGGCGGTTGCTGCGGACCTTCCCTTGGGCGACCGCGTCCAATGCCGGCCACAGAATGGCAGCCACGGCGGCCAACCAGCAGACGTGCCGCGACCAGCGGCTTATCATGGTCGTTTCCATAAAAACCACTCCTGTTGAGAAAAGCCGGGCGCGACCGCCGAGGATGCGCCGGGCTGAGACAAACTGTGCCGGTCCGCCGTGGCGACCAACCTGCGGCCGCTTGGGTGGTGCCCACGGCACGAACCGTACGTGTACGAACGCAAATGGGATTCAGGCGACGGGCCAGGCGTCATTGAACGGTGCGGTTGTCCGGTCACAGCGACGGAAGGGCACCGGAAGATTGCGGGCTGGCTGCCATCACTGGTAACGGTGGCCCCCTACGTACTGAACTTCGACATTCTCGACCGGCACCACCAATCGCCGCCCATCGCCCAGGTCCAACGGAACCAGTTGTCGCTGGGTCTGAACGGTGTGCCCCTGCCGTTGCAGGTCTTGCCGCCACTGCTCGGGCACGGCCGAAGGCTGCGCCGCCAGCCACTGCTCGGCATCCACGCCGTCAATGGCCGGCAGATTGACGGGCTGCCACGTTCCGTCGTCGTTCACCATGAGCCGCACATGGCCCCAACTGGGCGATTGGCCGAATGGTCCAGGTATTGTCGCCAGTGAGTTTGGTACGGTTATGCCAGGAACCGCCGGCGACTGGTGTTCCGCCACGGCCAGGCCATGTTCCGTCGGGTCGTGTTCTGTTCGGCCGTGTTCTGCTGGAGACTGGGAATGCTCGACGACTTGGGTATCGCCGCTATCGTTCCGATGCACCGCAAAGCCCAACAGAAACGCCACAACAAAACTGGCGGCCATCGACATCAGGGTGAAAACACGCCGCTGCCATGGCGCTAAGGATGCAGCGTGGGTGCCATCCTCGGCCGGAGTGCCCGAGGAAGTTGAAACGGCCGCCGGGGCGGTAGCCGGCGGGTGGGCAGGTTCGTCGCCGGACAACCGGTCGAACTCCTGCCGCCACACTTGCGACTCGACAAACGCCAAGGCGCAGCGGCGCCATCCGTCCTCGACCTGGTCCAGGTGGCGGAGCAGTGCTTGCTGCCGCTGCGGGGACAGCTCTCCATCGACTAGCCGATCCAACTCGCGCTGGAGTTGGTCGGGATCGCTCAGGTTTAATTCGTAGGCAGGAGAAGTCATGTGGGCACGTGGGCAACATTCATTTGGGTCAGTACGTCGCGCATTCGTTTTCGAGCGCGATGCAACCGCGACTCGATGGCGCTGTGACTGACTCCCAGGTGTTCGGCAATTTGGTGGTAGCTCCAGTCCTCCGTGTACTTCAGCAGCAGCATTTCGGCATCGCGGCAAGGCAACGCGGCCAATGCCTGGCGAACCTTGCCGCGGCGCTCATCGGCCAACAGCCATTGCAGCGGATCGTGGGTTTCGCTTCCCTCGCCAAGTGGGGATGCATTCCGCAGCGCGTATCGGTCGAGTAGTTTCTGCCGCCTTCCCTGCTTGCGGCGATATAGCAGCGACTTGAGGACCGCCAGGCGATAGAGCCAGGGGGCGACTTTATCGGGGTCCTTGAGCGGTGCCTTTTGTTCGACGGCGGCTAGTGCCACCTCCTGAAACACCTCCTCCACGGCCGCGCGACTGCCGAGGCGCGCAGCGATCACGGTCCGCAACCAGCGGCCGTGCTGCCGGAACGCCGCGTCCCAGTCGATGGGCGGCGAAGCAGGCTCAGAAGCGGGAGTGGCCCCCTCGCCTTGGGTTGACGGCTTTTCGCTCATAGCTACCAGGAAGTTACCGCGACCCCGCGGAGTCTTTCAGAAAATTCGAGCCTCTTAGAAAATTGCGTCGCGCCGAACATTGTGTCGCGCCGAATATTTGGCCCCCAACCGCGGCCAGGCCAATGCCACATGGGGGGGCGACCGGCGCTGATCGAACGCTCCCGGCCCCAAAAGGTGGCTACCGCCGTAATTATTGGGGTCGCAAGGAGAAGCGGCTACCTCCGCGCTTCGGCCACTCGGCGGACGCTGCCCGCGCGGCTCTCCCGGCCCGGGCGCTGCACGGTTGTTCTGCCCGGCAGCGGGAAGCTCGCTCAATCGCGATCAATTCTTCCTGGGAATTGGCCCATTTCTGGGTTGGCGGCGGCGGTAGCCGAGGGGGTACCAATGGGCTGTTTGGGAAACGAATTCAAACACTTGTTTTGCTCCGGGTGGTGCGGTATGTTCAGTTTCCCTCCAGGTACTTTGGGCGTTCCGGCCCAGCGTTCCGTTCTACTGCCGCGCGACGACCGGCAGTCCTGCCAGCGTGGTTCGTCAACCTCTTTCCGATGGCCCTGCCACGAGCGAGCTGATTGAAACATGAGCACCATCGATCTCCAAAGCACTGTTTCCCAAGCACGCGAGGCCCTGGATGCCCACACCGTTGAGTGCGTGCAGTGGCATTTCCACCCTTCGACCGGGTCGCCGTTTTGGCTTGAGCAGGCTCAAAGCTACAAGTTCGACCCGCTCAAGGAAGTCAAGTGTTTCGACGACTTGAAGAAGTTCCCGC
>CAZEEG010000057.1:0-29282 GCA_964511065.1 uncultured Pirellulales bacterium
TCGCGGTTCCTGTTCGAGCAGTTGTGCATCGACGCCACGCGGAGCGGCAGCGCCCACGATTTTGGGCGGAACATTATTCCTTCGGTGATTCACACGCACCGGGTGTATGCGTTCCCCTTTCGCGACGAAAACCGCAAGCACGACGCCTACTGGCGCGACGTGGGCACGCTGGATGCCTACTACGAAGCCAACATGGATCTGGTGTCGGTGGACCCGCAGTTGAACCTGTACGATCAGCGTTGGCCGATCCGCACGTTCCATCCCAACCTGCCGCCGCCCAAGTTTGTGTTTGCCGAAGAAGGTTCCAATGCCCGCCGCGGCCAGGCCCTGGATAGCATCATATGCCTGGGCTCGGTGCTATCTGGCGGCACGGTGATCGGATCGATTCTCGGGCCGCGGACCCGAGTGAACAGCTTCGCCAGGGTGGAAAATTCCATCCTGTTTGAAGGCGTTGAGATCGGCCGCCACGCGGTGGTGCGCAACGCGATTATCGACAAAGGGGTGTCCATCCCGCCGGAGGTAGAAATCGGCGTCGATCTCGATCGCGATCGGTCCCGCGGTTTCACGGTCACGGAAAACGGCGTGGTCGTAATCGCCAAGGCCGATGGGACCGACCATTTTTTTGAAAGCAATCCGTAACCCCCCTTCGGCGCCGCACCACAGGGCCGGCAATTCCATCGAGCGGTAACAACCCACCGCCACCAGCGCTGCGTAGCAATATTGGCGGCCGCATCGGCACGTGCCCGACGGCCGCACTGGCAGGCACCTGATGCCAACGATAGCCGTGCTGGCACTTGCGCTGCGAACCGGCCCAAGGTGTGCCCTGCGGCGGTATTTAGGCTGCGGTAACTTCCGTAAATGCCGAGGCTTTTCCAATTGTCGCCGTTACGCGCGTTCCGCTCACCGGCTTGAACCGTATAATCGAAACAGTGAGGGGTTCGAGGGAAGATGCCTCTCACGCTTGGGTCGCCGCGGTTGGCACCCCCCTAGAATTGACTCGCGAAACCCCCATGGCACGTCGAAGCCGAGCTCGCGAGGTTGCTCTGCAGGTGTTGTTTCAGGACGACCTGAACCTGCGAGTCAATCCTCATGATGCCGACGTTTTTCTGCAAAAGCGCCTTGGCAAGCCGGAGCTGATTGAATTTGCCCGCTCGCTCGTGGCCGGGGTGCGCCGTAACCGCCCCGAGTTGGATGCCCTGCTCGATCGGACGGCCGACAACTGGAGCCTGAAGCGGATGGCGGCCACCGATCGCAACATCCTGCGGTTAGGAGCGTTTGAGATTCTGTACTCCGACACGCCCGACCGCGTGGCCATCAACGAAGCCGTCGAACTGGCCAAGCGTTTCGGGACGAGCCATTCGGCCCAGTTTGTGAACGGAATTCTCGACCGGTTCCTGGCCGGGCATCGGGAAGAAACTTAAGGCGGCTCCCCGGGGCGCTGGTACCGCCATCGCTGCGCAAACCACTCCGGGCGCACACCCGCCGGTAACCACCGGTAAATCCCGCTCCTCCGCTGACCGCTTAGCGGCGGTCGCCGGCGGCGCTGTCCAAGCCAATCGGCAAGCTGGGGATGCCGTTGGCAAGTTTCCCGGGTAGAATCGCATCGAACCACGGGGGGAAACCTCGCGCAGCGCGGGAGGGCCAACACGCTTCCCCCCTGTCATCACCATACGATCGCGGCGACTTTTGCGCCGCAATGACCTGACTGGCCAATCAAGAAACGCAACATCCATGGGCATTTTTGGCAAGATCAAAGAGGCGCTCGGCCGCGGCGTCGAGAAGACCAAGACAGCATTAGCGACCGATATCCGCGACCTGTTCAAGAAACAGGGGCGGCTGGTCGATGAGTCGTTCCTCGACGATCTGCAGGAAATTCTCATCAAGAGCGACATGGGCGTCGCCGCATCGCAAGAAATCATCGACGAAGTCAAATCCCAGTTCCGCGCCCGCAAGGTCGAGATGAACGACGTTCTCGACATCGTGCGCGACAAGCTGCGGGCGTTGATGAAGCAGGAAGAAGTGCCGATCAAGCTGGCCGAGAGCGGCCCCACCGTGATTATGGTGGTAGGCGTCAACGGCTCCGGCAAAACCACCTCCATCGCTAAGCTGGCCAACCTGTTCAAGAAGCAAGGCAAGAAGGTGGTACTGGGGGCCGGCGACACCTTCCGCGCGGCAGCCGTCGAACAACTGACGATCTGGGCCGAGCGGCTGGGGGCCGAAATCGTCACCGCCCCCCCAGGTGCTGATCCGGCCAGCGTGGGACACCGCGCCGTCGCCCGAGCGTTGGAAATCGGAGCCGACATTTGCATCGTCGATACGGCCGGCCGCCTGCAAACCCAGACCAACTTGATGCAGGAACTGACGAAAATTCATCGCGTCCTGGGCAAGCAGATTCCCGAAGCACCGCACGAAGTGCTGCTCGTGCTGGATGCCACCACGGGGCAGCCGGGCATCAGCCAGGCGCAAGGCTTCACGGAAGCCGTGCATTGCACGGGCATCATCCTCGCCAAGCTCGATGGCACGGCCAAGGGCGGTGTGGTGGTGCCGATTCGGCAGAAGGTTGGCCTGCCGGTGAAGTTCATCGGGGTCGGTGAACAGA
The DNA here is from genome assembly GCA_964511065.1 of uncultured Pirellulales bacterium. Lineage (GTDB taxonomy): Bacteria > Planctomycetota > Planctomycetia > Pirellulales > S012-138 > CALBRZ01. The sequence goes on from CAZEEG010000057.1 coordinate 2,600, forward strand.
TCAACGATCTCGAAGCCTTCGACTCCGAAGCGTTCGTCGAAGCCCTCTTCGCCGGCCTGTGATTGGAAAACTGGCCGCAACCCGGGATAGCGGGTAACTCGCCGTAGCGGGAATCTACCGCAGCATCGGGTGCGAGGAACGCGTCTATCAGTCCGCTTGAAGCAACCACTCGCACAGACGAACGGCCGGCAACATTTGCATCACTTGCCCCAGCGGCGATTCCGACGCCCTGGGCATGCGCAGCCGCACGGCAGGAATTCCGGCTGCCTTAGCGTCGGCCGCCAAACGCGCTTCCAGCCTGGACACATGCCGGGAAAGCGGATCTTGATCCTGTCCATGGGCTGGCGGTGCGGGACCGCGCCGATTGGACTCCACCATCAGTTGCAACACTTGCATTGGCTGACCGCTGGTTAAGAACGCAGCGGCGGCCTCCGTGGTGACAAACCCCAGTCGGCAGCCCTGCCACGGTGCCGGCCCTTGGACACGCGCAGCGGCCAGTTCGAAGGCCTCCCACCAACCGCTCAATCGCGAGAGGGCCAGGCTCGTGTGGGCCACGAACCGCCGGGACAGCCCTTTTTGCATGGTTAGCAGGTGACCGAGGCCGGCGAGGTCCAATATCGGATTCAGCCCGATGGCCGTGCTGCGAAACCGTTCGGTGATGGCCGCGGCCCCGCGGAGGAATCGCACCACGTCCACCCCCGCCGCCGCCAGGGGAAGCAATGTGGCCGGGCCAAATGAGTCGAGCCAGCTATACGGCGGCAGCAGGATCGGCTGTCCCAATCGCTGCTCTTGTATCACGCCGTGCAACCAGTCGCCCGGTCGAACGGCGGCAACCAGGCGGCGTTCCAACTGCTCGGGCGTGCGGCAGGCCATCCGCAGAAGCGGCAAGTACTGATCGAACGCCACTTGGATTGCCTGGTCGTCGCCGGCAGCGCTGGAAACGAAGATGCCCCACCGCTGCTCTTTGAGGGCGGAAGGCCGCTCGGTAAGCAGATCGATCAGTCCGTGCCGGAACTCGGCATCGAAATGGTGGCCGTCGAAGTACAGTCGCGGTCCTCCTGCCCGCTCTCCCAGCGACAGCTCATTGTGGTAAGGATGGCAGCAGCTTCGGAAGACGGCGGCCAGCGCCGCTTGGGCGACGCCGCTTCCCAGCACCACGAGCCGGTCGACTTCCTCGCACAGCCGTCGGGCCGTTTGCAGTACGCGTTCCAGTTCACTTTGGCGGCGATGAATCTCGTACGCCCGCAACACGTCGGTGGGCCGCATCAGCAGCCACGTCAGCAGCGCCAGCGGCGTTGCCGGCTCAGTCCACAGCGCGGCGTTCTGGGGCGTCTCATCAGGGCCAGGCTCATCGCCAGGCAGAGGTTGAAAGGCGGCAGCGGGGCCTTGCGGCGCCGCTTGGACCAGGTGCTGGGCCTGCGACCATACGGCCTCGCGCAATGCGTTCAACTGCGGAGCCACCGAGGCCAGCGAACCCAGTGGCAGGCCGTGCGGCAGAACATAAACACCCGAGGCATCGTAATGGCAGGCTTCCCGCGTGGGCATACGTCGGCATGATCCGTTGGCAATGGTGGCCGCGGTTGGGCGGGGTGGCGTCGCTGGGGCGTGGGGCGCGCGTGCGGGCCGTGCCGGTTCTACGGCGGCCAGTGTTAAACCTTAGCGAATAGGACGCGGCTCCACAAACTCTAGAAGATGTTCAGCCTGGGAAGTCGATATGGCTTTCTAAGCGGCCACGAACAGGCCGCCGTAGCCCTTCGGGCAAGGATTGCCCGAACTCCGCCATGGAAGGTCCTTCCTGACCGCGAACCTTTGGGTAGGACCGATGCAAACCCTGATTCCCCGGCGTTCCACGCGCGCGCACTCCCCCTTCGCCCGCCAGAACCGGCGGCTCAATGTATTGATCGTGGACGACCTGCCGGAGGAGCGGCGGCAACTGGCCGAAATGCTGCTGGATGTCTGCGGAGCTGAAACGCGCATCCGCGAATGCGACAGCGGGCTGGCCGCCCTCGATGTTCTGCGCCGCGAACGCATCGAACTGGTGCTGATCGACTATCTGTTGCCCGACATGGACGGGCTGGAACTGGTTTCGGAAATCGCCGACATGGCCGACGACACAGCGGTCATCCTGCTGGGCGGAACCGGCACGGAGCGGATTGCAGCCCAGGCCATCAAGCATGGGGCCCGCGATTACCTGCTCAAACGCGACCTGAACAAAGCCGAACTCCAATCGGCGATCATTGAAGCGTTGCGGACGGCCCGGCTGGAGTGGCGCCATATCCAAATGGTGAATCAACTCCGGCAAACCAACGAGCAGCTTTCGCACATCGCCCGAAACATCAAGCACCAGGTCCGGGATAGCTTCCGCGGGCTGGAAGAATCGTTTCACCGGCTGAAGGAAGCCTGCCCGCCGGCGCCGGTGATGCTCGGCCGCTTTGCCGAGTTTGAACAGCACCTGGACCGTAGCCGCAAAGCGTTGGAAGGTCTCTCGGCGATGGAGGCGCTGGACGAACAACCGGCCCGGTACTAAACCGCGAAGCGGCCATGTGGGCGGTGTGCCGTGCACTTTTCCCGCCCTGTTGTGCAGCCCGTGCCGCGCTGACACGGCAAGCCGCGGCACGGGGGGCGCGCGAGGTGTTATGGTGCATCGCCCGGCCGAGCAGGCGGGGACGTGCTCGCAATGTCGGCCGATCCGCGGCTACCGGCAGAACCGGCGCTGGAGGCCGTACCAAGCGGCGACATTCCAGCGGCGGACGCCGTGACACCGCCAGTGGTGGAACCCGCTGCAGCAGAGCTCCCAGCAGCCGACGCCACGGGGCCGGCTGGAACGGGGCCGGCTGGAACGGGGCCGGCTGGAACGGGGCCGGCTGGCGGCATCGACTTGCCGGTACTTGCATCGCGAGTTGCCGGCCACAATAGGCTGATAAAAGCTTCCTTGGCTTCCATCGTCAGGCTGAACAAGGTGGGCACCAAGAACAGCGTGAAGATGGTAGAAACCAACAGGCCGCCCAGCACGACGCTACCCAGCCCACGATACAACTCGCTCCCGGCACCGGGGAACAACACCAGTGGGAGCAAGCCCAACACCGTGGTGGTGGTTGTCATGAAGATGGGCCGAATGCGGGTGCGCGTACTTTCCAGGATGGCTTCGCGCGGCGACATGCCGTCTTCGCGAATGTGGTTGAGCGATTGGTGAACGATCAGAATCGGGTTGTTCACCACCGTTCCGATCAAAATCACGAAGCCCAACATCGTCAGCACGTCGAGCGGTTGCAGGTAGAACAGGTTGAGTATCTGCAACCCGATCACCCCACCCACCGCGCCCAGCGGTACCGTGAGGATAATCACCAGCGGGTAGAGCCAGCTTTCGAACAGCGCGGCCATCAGCAGGTACGTGATGCAGAGGGCCAGCTTGATGTTGCCTTCCAGGGCGGTCCACGTTTCGCGGAGCTTGTCGGCGGTACCTTCCAGGTTGACACGGTAGCCGGGCCCGATCATCCCGGCGGCCACCATGGGCGAAACAATCTCGCTTTGGATCCGCTCCATGGCATCCTGCAGCGGCATTTCGGGCGGGGGGCTGACCTGGATGGTGACGGCGCGGATCCGCTCGCGGTGCTGCACCTTTTCCGGACCGTAGCGAATTTGGACGTCAGCCACGGCCTCCAGTGGCACCACGCGCTGGAGCCGGGTCGCAATCGGCAGGGCGGCGATATCCTGGCTTTGACCCGCGCGAGCCTGTTGGCCCATGATGGTCAGGTCGATCTTGTCGCCGCCGATGTAATAGTCGCCCGCATAGGCACCGTCGATCAAAGCGTTGGCCGCGTACCCCAGCTCGCTAGCGCTGATCCCCATTTCGCTGGCCTGTACCAGCTTGGGCAGGATGTGGACTTCGGGGCTGTTGAGGTCGAGGCTGGGAACCGGAATAGCCTGGGTACCTGGCGGCAGGACCGCGTTCACCTTGCCCATCACATAGCCGCCCAACTGCACCAGCGTGGCCAGGTCCGGGCCGGCAATTTCAACGTCAATGGTACGGCCGGCGGTCAGCCCTTGCTCAAACAGGCTGGACTGCTTGGCAATGGTGATTGTTCCCGGCAGGGCCTCGCCCACCTTCTTGACCAGCGGGATCAGGTCGGCCGCCTTCATCGGATCGAGCGAACGCAGGCCCAGGAACACCTGGCGGTCGCGGGCCACGTAGAAGAAGTCGGCGATGACGGGTTCGGTCCGATTCTTGACCTCGTCCGTGTCGACGTTCCAGTACGGCTCCAAGGCATCTTCCACCTGTTGGCCCATCGCCTGCAATTGGTCCATGCTGTAGCCGGGCGGCGGAAGCAGGATACCGAACACCAGGTTGCGGTTCCCGTTGGGCAGATACTCCACCTTGGGCCACAAGGCCCACGTCAGGCCGGCGGACACGGCAAGCATGGCCAACACCACGCTCAGCCGGCGGATCAGCCCGTTCTGAATCCAGGCGTTGATACCCACCACCATGTTGACGAACAAAGCGCCACCACCGTCGAACAGCCGGACCAGGGAGTTGCCCTGCGGGTCGGCGGATTGGCCGTGCGACGCGCTTGCCGCTCCGTCGGAGGTCTTGTCGTGATCGCCGTTTCCATTGCCCTCGCCGTCGATAGGCCAAGGAAGGTTTCGCCGGGCGGTCACCAGACTCGCATCGGCTGGGGAGTGTGCCGAAGACGGCTTGGCCGCAGCGGCAGCAAGTTGCTGCTCCATGCGGGGGTCTTTTTTCAGTAGCCGCGAGGCAAGCGTGGGAATGAGCGTCACCGCGACGATCATCGAGAGCCCTACCGCCGCGCTGATTGCCAACGCGATATCGCGGAAGAGTTGGCCGGCCTCCTGCTGCACGAACACGATCGGCAGGAACACGGCGATCGTGGTCAGGGTGGATGCCACCACGGCGCCCCAAACCTCGTGCGTGCCGCGAACGGCGGCCTCCAGTGGCGACTCGCCCTCGTAAAATCGGCGATACACGTTCTCCAGGACAACCACGGCATTGTCGACCAACATGCCCACGGCGAAGGCCAGACCTGCCAGGCTGATCACGTTGAGTGATCGGCCGAGCATTCCAAGCACCAGGAAGGTGCCGATGATACTGGTGGGAATCGCCATGCCGACCACCAGCGAGCCGCGAGCGAACCAGAAGCCTGCTCCAATGATGATGGCCAGCGTGATCAGGAAATACATGGGCGACAGGTACACCGAGGCGAACGCGGTGACCAGCAACATCGGCACGCAAACCAGCGTGGGCACGCTCAAGTGCAGGAACATCATCAGCACGCACATGGTTAGCGCGCCGCCGACAAAGATGTTCTCCTGCACCAGGTCCACGGCCGAGTAGATATAGTCGGTTTCGTCGTAGACCTGGGTCAGCGTAAGGGGCCAATCGCGGAACTGGCCGCTACGGAGGATCGTTTCGTTCAGCTCCTTGTTGGTTTGCCGCAGCCCGTCCATCACCTCCAGCACGTTGGCGCCTGTTTCGCGGACGACGTTAATCGCCACGCTCGATTCGCCAAAGCGGCGGACCATGCCGTCAGGCTTTTTGAAGCCCAGTTGCACGTCGGCCACGTCGCGCACGTACACGAACGAGCCGTCTTTCTCGGCCAGAACCTGGTTCTTAACGTGTTCGGGATCGCGAAACTGCCCCAGCGTGCGGACCACCCAGCGGCGTTTGCCTTCCCAGTAGTCGCCCGCCGAGGTATCTCGGTTCTGTGCCCGCAGCACTTGGCGTACGTCTTCGATGGTGAGGCCGCGGGCCGCCAAGCGGTCGGGATCGATAATCACCTGGAGCTCGTCCTCCAGGCCGCCGGTGACATTGGATTGCGATACGCCAGCCACACGTTCAAAACGGGCTTCAATCTCGTCTTCGGCAAAGCGCCGCAACTTGGTGACATCCAGGTCGCGCGGCGGCAGAATCTCGTTGAATCGGGCGTCTTCCCGGGCCAGGTTCCGCAGCCGCAGCATCATCAGGCCCAGGTTGTTTGCCCGGCGGACTGTTGTCAGCTTCTCCTTCAAGTCGGGATAGCGACTCTCGAAGGCATTGAACTGCTCGTTGGTCGGAGCTTGGGGGCTCAGGATGAACCAGGCGATGGGCCGGTCGGATGAGTTGGCCGTGGTAATCACCGGCTGGTCGGCATCTTCCGGATAGCTGGGAACCTGCTGCAATCGAGCGTTCACCAGCAGCAATGCCCGGTCCATGTTGGTCCCGACCAGGAACTCCAGCGTGATCCGGCCCAGCGAGTCGGCGCTTTCCGACGTCATCTTCGTGACGCCTTCCACACCCTTGAGGTATTCCTCCTGCTCAAGGATGATCTGCTGCTCGATTTCTTGCGGGCTGGCGCCTGGCCAGCGCGTCTCGACGGTGATGGTAGGCGTCTGCACCTCGGGCGTGAGCTGCATGGGCATCTGCTGCAAGGCCACAACGCCAAACAGCGCCACCAGCAGCACGCCGACGATCACTTTGACCGGGTTGCGTACGAACGCGTCAATCAGTTGCATGTCGAACTCTCTGGCGCAGTCGTGGAGGACTCAGTCGGAGATGGGCCGCCTGCTGCTAAGTAATGAAATGCTCCCACGATGACAGCCTGCCGGGGGGCAAGTTGCCAGAGGGATGGTCAGGATGCCTACCGGGAAAGCGAGGTCGGCGCCGGAGTCACACCTTGAGCGATCCCTTCAGGCAATGGGTCCTGGCGTTCCCAGCGCACCAAGGCCGGCGCACCTGGCGGGGCGAAGATGCGCTCGTTGCCCTTGGATACGACCAGGTCGCCCGGCCGCAGATCGCCTTTCACTTGGATCCACTGGCCTTTGGCGGCGCCCGTTTCAACGCTCACTAGTTGAGCATTTCCCCGGGAAAATCCGTCTTGAGCGGCGGACGGATCGCGGATCACCCAAAGCTGTTCCCTTTCGCCCCCCAATACCAATGCATCCTTGGGAACTAACAGCGCCTGCTGTGGGAAGTCGATCGGCAGTTCCATGCGGGCCAGCATGCCGGCCTTCAGCACCGGCCCGTGCGCTTCGCAGTAGGCGTGATGCCAAACCTGCGGGGGCCCGCCGCCCAGCATTTGGGCGCCCATCAATTCGTATTCGGAGAAGGGGGTCGTCACCACGCGGACCTTCACCGGTACCGTGCGGGTGCGGGGATCGGCCTGCGGGTTGATCTTGGAGACGTAACCCTGGAACTTCAAATTGACCGCCGGCACCACGACTTCGATCGGCATCCCGATTCGCAGGGGGGCGGCGTGATCTTCCAGGACGCCGGCCTCGATTTCGACTTCGTCGATCGCGACGACTTCGGCCATGACATCGCCCCGGTTCGCCCATTGGCCAATCTCGCTGCGTTTGTCGACGACATAGCCGTTGAACCGCGAAATGATCGTGTGTTTTTTCTTCATGTCGCGCAGCCGTTCGACCAAGGCATGCTGCACCCGAATGCGCGATTCGGCCTGGGCGATCCGCGTGGCCTGGTTCTCTTTCAGCAGTTCCAACCGGCGGCGGGCAGCCATGGCTTTGGCTTCGGCGCCTGCCTTGGTCGATTCCGCCTCGGATAGTTCCTGAGGCAGCACGGCCGAGCGCTGTTCGTACAGCGACTTCAGCAGCCCAAACCGCCCCACGATGTGCTCGGCGAGCGCGCTGGTGGTGGCCAGGTTGGCTTCCGCCTCGGTGATTTCATCAGGCAACGTAAACTCTTGAAGCAGCCGCAGTTCCTCGCGGCGCAACTCCAGTTCGTGTTCGGCCGCTTCCAGCTCGAGCGAGATGGTTTGCGTCAGCAATTGGGCCAGCTTTTGACCGGCGGCCACCCGGTCGCCCACGTCCACGGGCACTTCGACCACGCGGCCATCGACGGCGCTACCGACCACGGCCCGCCGCAGCGGCATCACCGTGCCGACGAACACCTGGCGGGGTTCCACCACGCTTTGGACCACGGGAGCCACGTTGACCAGTGCCGGCTCGGGCGCTTTTGGGGGGGCGGCCTCTGCACTGTCCACGGCATCGTTCAGGAATGTGCGAACTGCGTACAATCCGCCGCCGACGGCTACCCCAATCGCCGCGAGCACCAGGATGCCAACCAGAACGTAGCGCATGTTGTCGGTCCCTGTCAGAATTCCGTTGCTGGATGATGTTCGCGCTCGTCGCCGGTACCGTGCAACGGGTCAGTACCGGCGGAGGTATGGCGCCACGGAATTCAACTTGTGGCTATGGAAATTCCGTGCCGCTGAAGGTTCTTTATGGGAGGGAATGGGGGGCTCAGGCCGAGTTTTCCAGAACGCCCTCGCCCATGCCTAGATTGGTTCGAATGACTTCCAACGCCCGTTTCATCACACCTAACTCATGCTCCGATAACCCGGCCGTGGCTTGCGCCCGCACCTTCTTGAAGCACCGAATGATCTTCTCCCAAACGGGTTGGGCTTCCGGGTTAAGTCGAATCAATTTCTTACGGCGGTCTTCGGGGCAGGCTTCGCGCGTGATCCAGCCGGAGCGTTCCATGCGGTCTAAAATGCCGACCAAGGTCGGCGGCTCGATCATCATGTGCGACGCCAAATCGGCCTGGGACAGGTCGCCTTCCACGCCTAACCAGCCGATCACCTGCATTTGCCGATATGTGATGCCGTAAGGCGCCAACTCGTCGCGGATCGCCCGGTGATAGGCCTGGGTGGTGACCGTGAGCCAGTAACCGATGCTCTCACGGTGGTTGTACTTTGGATCCAATTGACGACCTCCCAGGTTCCTTGGTGCCCCTAATGGTTAGCATCGCTAACCAAATATCAGCATAGGCAAATGACCCCAATTGGCAAGCTTTTTGGCACCAATTCGTCTGGATCGATCCAGTTCTTGCGGCAGCCCAACGGGAGGCCTTTTGCCGTTCTTCCCACTGCCTCTGCCTGGAACGTCCCCCGCACCGGGGAGGCAGCAGCGGCCGCCGTGGGCGGAGGGCGGGGTTACCCTTGGCGCAAATGTTTGGCGAAAAATGCTTTGGTGTGTTCCCACATGGTTTCGCTCAGCACGTGCCCTGCTCCTTCCTCGATGTACCAGGTGAAATTCTTCTCGGCGTGTTGCGATTCGTAGGCACGGCGGATGATTTTGATGCCTTCCCGCACTTCCTCGATGGGGCTGCCGCCGTCCTTCTCACCGAAGTTCAGATGCAGCGCGCGGGGGGCGATCAGGGCCGCAATATCGGGCGTATCGCCGAATTGGTAAAGACCGGGTATGAAGTTAGGGAAGCAGTGCAGCAACTGCTTGCGGTGGATCGCCGCATACGTGGGCAGGCAGCAGTTGCCCACGATGGCCTTGAGCCGCGGCTCCCAAGGCCCCACCAGCCAGGCATGCGTGGAACCCATCGAATGTCCATAACATCCGAGGGCATCGGCATTTACCTCGGGTCGGCTGGCCAGGTAATCCACCGCCCGCCGCATATCGAGGATGTTCTTCCAGGCCATCGACTTGCCGGCGACGACGTACTGCAGGAACAGGAAGCGTTCGAGATTGCCGCCGCGCAGGCGATAACCCTGTTCGCGTTCTTCAAACCCCAGGGCATCTGGACACAGCACCACGTACCCTTCCTTGGCCAGGGCCGCGCCGGTGTGGTGCATTGGGTCGCCTTGGAGGCCCGCCGGTTCGCTCTTGCCCAGTTGGTATTGCCCGTTGTGCTGGTGCCAGAGGCAGATACCGGGGGCAGGCCGATCCGCCGTAGCCGAGTCGGGAATCAGCAAGTACGCCGGAACGCGGTCCTCTGGCTCCACGGCGTACGTTACACGCAAGATGCGGTAGCCATCCTTCCGTTGGGGCTCGCCCTCCTCAGGTTTGAGGGGGCAGGGTTCCGGCCACGGGCCACCCAGTCCTGCCAGCAGTCGATCTTTGAAATCGGCAGTCGCCATGGCTCAGGTAGCTCCTTGGGTGCATGGAAATGGGTTCAAGCCGGTTGATTGCGAAACGCTTGCGCCTACGGCAGCAAGGCTTTACGCCGTGATGACTCAAGGTGTTCCACGGCAACCACCGCCAACCAATGTATCGAGCGCCGGGGTACCTTGCGCGGTTGGCAGGTGGTAAGGTGCGGCCTATTCTGCTCGCGTGTTTTCAAGTTCCGGGCCGTGGCCGTTTGGAGTATATTCCATCGACCACGCCCCTACTTTCTAAGATTTTCCAGGTGCAGGCGAATGGAATCGTAGAGGAACCCCCCATTTCACTGCGAATCCGGGCAAGTGCCGTGATTCCGCAACAGCCGCCGCTGCCGTGAGCGGTGCGAAGTTGTAGCCGGGCTCGGTTGCCGCTACATCGATATCCCATTTTCGCCTGTCCTAGCCAGCAGAAGCAGCGTTGATGGCCAAGACCAAGTCGAAGACCGCCAAGACAGCCGATTCGCCCGACACCAAGGCCCAGGGCGATCAGCGTCCGGCCGACGGTATTCGGGAAACGATTGAGGCGATCGTTGTTGCGTTCGTCCTGGCGTTTCTGTTTCGCACATTTGTGGCAGAGGCGTTTGTCATTCCCACCGGGTCGATGGCGACTACGCTAATGGGCCGGCATCGCGACCTGAACTGTCCCTTGTGCGGTTACCTGTACCAGGTGGGCGACAGCGAAGATAACGCCAATGCGGCGGTTTGCCCGCTTTGCCGGTTGGGGGTAAAGCCGCTGGATACCCCACAGGCCCGCGAGGTTTTTCCGGCGTACAACGGCGACCGGATCATCGTCACCAAGTTTTCCTACGCGTTCAACGATCCGCAGCGCTGGGACGTGGGCGTGTTCCGCTATCCGCGCGAGGCGGCCACCAACTACATCAAGCGATTGGTGGGAATGCCCAATGAATATTTGATGATCCGCGATGGCGACATTTACACCCGCCCCGACAACAGCACTCCTGACGACTACAAGATCGAACGTAAACCGCCTGACAAGGTATTGGCCCTACTGCGGATCGTATACGACAACAACTATGTGGTGCCGGCGATGACCGAGTCGGGTTGGCCGCCGCGCTGGCAGGAGTGCCCTTACGATCTGGACGAATTGCTCGCCCGCGATTGGACATCGGAGGTGCCCGACCCTCAGCATCCGGCGCGGGTCTGGCCGTTGATGATGCCTGCTCAAGGCGGCGGATGGACGACCGAAGACGGCTATCGCACGTTTTCAACCGACGGCACCGCCGATGGAGCATGGCTTCGCTACCGGCATTTTATCCCGTGGGACTGGCCAGAATATCCGAACGTTCGAGAGCTTCGCGGTATTGATGTTTCGCAATTGGACAACCTGAGCGAGTTACCGCTGCCGGTGTTCAGTTCGCCCGGCGTCCCCCAGCCTATCGATAGCTGGCTCTACTACAACGATCGGAATAACGCTGTGAATTGGGTGTCCGACCTGGCCCTGGAGTGCAGCGTGGATATTCGGCAGGCCGGACAAGGCGAATTGACGCTGGAACTCGTCAAACGCGAGCGGCGTTTTCAGGTTCGGATCGACCTGAGCAAGGGGACTGCCAACCTGGGAATCGCCACGGGCCCAGGGCCGCTGGCAAGCACGCTGGCCACCGTGGAGGGGCTGCCGACTTCTGGCTCGTTCGACGTGCGCTTTGCAAACGTCGATCACAAGCTTTATCTCTGGATCAACGACAAGTACGTGGGCGGCGCGGAATACAACCAACTGGATGGTAACCCAGAAGCGATTTCCGTTATCAGGCTCAGGGACGTTCCTCCTGCTGATCTGACGCCCGCTGGGATTGCGTCAAAGAACGCGGCAGTCCACGTTTCGAATCTCCGCCTGCTGCGCGACGTGTATTACACCCGCTTGTCCAGTGACAAGCCCGAGTACCACATCGGAGTCGATCAGTACTTCGCCATGGGCGACAACACGGATGCCAGCAGCGACAGCCGCGACTGGAATACGCTGCACCGCGACCTGCTGATTGGCAAGGCCCTGTTGATTTACTGGCCCCATTCCTGGAAATTCTTCCGGCCGAATTTTGAACGAATGGGCTTCATCCGCTGAAGCCTGGCGGCAGACCACCTGCCGCCGCTCCCGCGCACCCCAACACTTTCCCATCGTCACGGAGGACGAACCATGCCCATGCTGGAAGCTCACGGCCTGGTGAAGATCTACGGCAAGCGGCGCGTCGTCGACGGCGTGGATTTCGAAGTCAACGACGGCGAGATCGTGGGCTTGCTGGGGCCCAACGGCGCCGGTAAGACCACCTCTTTCCGCATGACTTGCGGCATGATCGAGCCCAATGCCGGGAAGGTCATCCTCGGTGGCAAGGATGTTACCAATTGGCCGATGTTCCGCCGGGCACGCGATGGAGGGATGGGATACCTGGCCCAGGAATCCAGCGTCTTTCGGAAGCTCACGGTTGAACAAAACCTGCTGGGCATGATGGAAATGCTTGGCGTGGATCGGGCAACCCGGAAACGCCGCTGCGATGAACTGCTCGACGAGTTCCAAATTGAGAAACTGCGCAAGAGCCTGGCCCAATCACTTTCCGGTGGTGAGCGGCGGCGGTTGGAGATCGCCCGGGCGCTGGTCTCCAATCCCAAGATCATTTTGCTGGACGAACCGTTCACGGGCATCGACCCGGTGACCATCGCCAACATTCAAAAGATCATCCGCCGGCTCGCCGAAGGCGGGATCTCCATTTTGATCACGGATCACCAGGTGAGGGAAACGCTGCAAATCACCGACCGCAGCTATGTCGTGCGCGCCGGCAAGGTTCTCTGCCACGGCAGTCCGCAGGAAGTGACGAGCCATCCAGAAGCCCGCAAGTTCTACTTCGGCGAAGACATGGAGATCAACCTGCGTACGCCCCACCAGCGGACGGAAGCGGCCGCCGAAGACACGGCTGGCGACGATATGTCCGCCGTTGTATGAACCGCCAGATGGGGGGAACGCGCGTACCACGGCTCTGCGAGCGGTGCTTCGAGCCGTCGGACGAATCAACCTTTGTACCGAAGGCTGTGTGAGCCGCACTTGGCTAAATTCCAATGGTCGTGCCGTGCCGGGGGGGCTGCAGGCCTTGGCCGGCGACCATCGCTGCCACACGTGAAAGCTGCCGAGGTGATCTATCCGGCGTCCACCGCCTGAAATTCCCTCTTGGGATCGCGTTGGATACGCGACCAGGGCGTGATGGGGTCGTGGTCCCAACACACCAGCCAGTTTTCATCGGCCGCTTGTCCCAGCACGGCCGGCTTTCTGCGGCGCGTATCCAGGAGATAAACGTCATAGGCCATGCACCACAGGCTGGGCAGGTGGGCCGTGGTTGGGCAAAGATCGCCCAGGTACGCGGCCGTTTTTCCGCCTGAGCGGAACAGTAGCGCTTGATGGCCGGCGGTGTGTCCGCCGGTCACCATCGCGGTCAGGCCCGGCACGATTTCCTCGTCGCCATCGATTAGCCGCAAGCAACCGGCCTCTTGCAGCGGCAGCAGGTTCTCAAGCGGATAGCTGCCGCGCAACTCGGGCACGCCGCTGGTGGCGTCCTCCCATTCGCGCCGCTGCGCCACGTACGAGGCGTTGGGGAACGCCGGCACAATGCGTGCCTGCTGGCCGGTGTCATCGCTACCTTCGTAGATGGTGCCGCCGCCGGCGTGATCGAAATGCAGGTGGCTGAATACCACCAGGTCGATTTCCTCTGGCGAAACGCCGATGGCCGCCAGGCTTTTCAGCAGCGGCACGCCCGTCTCGGCCGCGTGAATCTCCCGTTCTTTATCGCTCAACTTGCTGCCGTAGCCCGTATCAATCAGCACGGTATGCGTGCCGTCGCGAGCGAGCAGGCAGTTGGTTTGCAGGGGGATGCGGTTGCGGTCGTCGGCCGTGGTGAACCGCTGCCACAGCGGCTTGGGTACCACGCCGAACATGGCTCCGCCGTCCAGGGCAAACCGGCCACCGCTAACCGATTGCAGTTCCCAATTGCCGATCGCCTGTCGCCTGGTTGGTGGTTGCTGGTTCATTCGATCTCGTCACGAGGCCGGCCGGCTACCTGTTTCCAGTGGCAGCGGCCGTCGGCACTGGGCGCGATGGTGGGATAAGCGGCCAATGCGTGCGGCCGTGCATAGAAGTATACGTAAGCGGCAACCTCGCGTCCCGACGCCGTGCTGCACATTACCAGCCGCCGCTGATACAACTGGCCGGTCCCTGCCGCCGCTTCGACCTCATCGAGTACGGCGAGGGTTTCCTGAAAATGCTCCGGTGCGATGGTCCACAACTCTCCGGCCACGGTGTCGTCGCCTGGGGCCAGGGCCGGGTAAGGCCCCAAGTTGTAAAGCCGTCCGCGGATGGTGGCGTCTTCGATCTGCCGCGGCGGGTGCGGCCAATGGTGCGCCCGGCACTCACCGCGCTGGAGCGTGCCATAGACAAAGACCGCACACACGGCCCCACTGTCGCCAGTCACATTTTCAGGTGCCATGCAATTGCTAAATGGCCAGGTAGCAGGTGGAAGCACGCCAGAGACACAACGGCCGGTTTCCAGCTAGTAGCGGCCATCGCCGATTCTACTTGCCGCCGGCGATACGCCCAAGGGCGAGGCCAGGCCGCAGTCCCATCGAGGCCAAACCCTGCCGCAATTGCCGTAGCACATGGGACGATTATGCGCTGGGAAGATTGATGACGTCGGAGCGTCATCGTGCTTGAGCGGGATGGCCATGTGATGTTCCACCACCGCTCGGGCAATGACTCATCATCCTATGTGTTCCAGGAGAATGGTCATGTTGACGACACTGCGATTCTGCCGCGCGCTCGTGATTCCGCTGATTGGGTTGGTGGCAGCAGGGATGGTTTCGGCACCCACTGCGGTGCAGGCCCAGGGGCAAGGCCCGATCAAGCTGCGCTTGACCAAAGAGTTGGGTGGAAGCCGCCGCTTCAGCCCAGACTTTGCGATGTTCACGCGCGAGCGCAGGGCGCTCATGGTCTTCAAGAAAGTCCAACAGAGCGACCTCGACGACGTGAGCGCGCGCATCTGGGCGAACAAGAAGCCGTTCCCGCCGTACGATGAAGGGATCGACAAGCCGCGTTCAGGCCGATTTCGCAACAATCAGGTGATCACGATCAACCGCCGATCGAACACGCTGGGCGAAGTCGGCAACTATGTGGGCGAGCTTGAATTTCGCAACGGCGGCGTGGAAGCTTTCTTCCGGCGCAATCCTTCCGCGGAACTCTGGATTTACCTGCTCAATTAGATTCACGGCGATGGACATTCAACGCTTCAATGGCCGTCCGGGCAATCGTGGTTGCTCGGACGGCCGGTTGCATTCACGCCGTAGCGACCCGGCGATCGTCTGGCGGCACAAAGGTTGACAATCCCAGGCGCGCCAACTACCACCTAGAGAACCTGATTCGTCCTTCGGTGTTCCGGCTGTTTCCATGCCCTAGTTGCGGGGAGTTGTCATGCTGCGGGGGTTGCAACTGATCGGGGTTTGCCTCACGCTCTGGGTGCTTGTCATGGAAAATGAAGTTCAAGCTCAAGCGGTTCAGCAGAAAACCACCATTGGCGAAGTGATTCGGCACGATCCGCGGTTGGACGAGCTGATCGCCCCCGATGCCCAAATCGAAGTCCTGGCCCACGGCTTTGAATGGACCGAGGGCCCCATTTGGGTTCCCCGCGGTGAAGGCTACCTGCTGTTCTCCGACATCCCCCGCAACAGCATCTACAAATGGGAGGAGGGCCAGGGGCTGTCGCTGTTCATGAAACCCTCGGGCTATACGGGCGAGGAAATCTGGGAGCCCGAGCCGGGCACCAACGGGCTGACGCTCGACGCCCAGGGCCGACTGGTGATGTGTGAGCACGGCAACCGCCGCATCACCCGGCTGATCCGCGAGAAGGACTGCGTGAAGCAGACGCTGGCTGATCGTTATCAGGGAAAGCGGCTCAACAGCCCCAACGACCTGGTGTACCGCTCCAACGGCGATTTGTATTTCACCGATCCGCCTTACGGTCTGCCCAAGCGGCACGAAGACCCGCGCCTGGAGCTGGACCATTTTGGCGTGTACCGGCTTACACCCGATGGAGAACTGACGCTGCTGACCGCCGAGATGTCGCGGCCCAACGGGCTGGCATTCTCGCCCGACGAGAAAACTCTCTACGTGTCGCAATCGGACCCGGCCGCGGCCGTCTGGATGGCATATGAAGTACAGGCCGACGGCACGCTGGGCAAAGGCCGCGTGTTCAAGGACGTTACCGACCAGGTGGGACAGGGGCCTGGACTGCCCGACGGTATGAAGGTCGATGTCCACGGCAACCTGTTTGCCACAGGGCCGGGCGGGATTCACATTTACACCCCGCAAGGCGAACTGCTGGGCAAGATTGTGACCGGCGAAAAGACGGCCAACTGCACCTTCGGCGGCAAGAACCACGATGTGCTGTACATCACGGCCGACATGTACATCTGCCGCATCCAAACCAAGACCAAGGGAGCGGCCCGATAGCCGCCCCGCCCCTTGGTGCGTTAACTGGCGGTGGGGGCGGGTAACTGAGGCCGCTATCCGGCGGAGCCGTCCCCGAGTCGGCTGAAGGCTTCGCCACTTGTGTGGGGTATGGTACGATAGACGTTCCATGTGGCTCCGACCGCCGCGTGCCCAAGCGGAGGCCAGGGCCAAGCCGGCCGAACTGCCAGGCGGGCTGCCGCCGGCGGGCGGCATTCGGTCCCCTCTCGCCTTAGAAGCCTTCCGCCCTATGGCCCACCGCGTGACGCTGATCCGCCTGCCGCTTGTTGTCGCCGCTGCGGCGCTGCTGCCCTCGTTGACGGTCGCTGCTGCCGCGCAAGATGCGCCTCCGCGATACCTGGCGGTGCTGCAGGATGGCACCGAAGTCACCGGCAATATCATCACGCCCTGGCATTACACGGGGGCCCACCCCAAGCTGGGTGATCGGCTGTTGTTCGAGGATAATAATCCCGTCCGCTGGTTGCGCGACGTGCGCGTAACGGAAACCGAGCCTGAGGCCTTTGTCGAATTTGCCGGCGGGGACCGCCTGCCGGGCACCGTGTTGCGATATGTGGACCGCGATGAAACGGCGCACGGCGAACAGACCTCGTGCCTGGTGGTGAAACCTGCCGTACCGCTGTCGGCCCCGAATGCCCATCGCGATGAAGTCCGCGTATCGCTCCGCTGGGTGCGGCGGATCATCTGGCAAGCGTCGGGCCGTCCCAAGCCGTACCAGCCGATGACCGCCTTCTTGCGCGATGGCCGGCAGTTCGCGTTTCGAAGTGTCCGCTTTCAGAGCGAAGGGGTGCGGCTGCTGCTGGATGCCGCCGTCGAGCAGGTGGCCTTCCATCAATTGAAGGAACTGCACCTGGCCCAGCAACCGGCCTGGGACGCTTATTTTGAGCAATTGGCCATCCTGGGATCGGATCAAGGCACGCTGATCGAACGGGTAGTCACCACCGAGGGCCTGCGGGCGACCTCGACCGCCGCGCGACTTCAGGCCCGCTGGCACCATTCGCACGACGTGCAGAACTGGTATCACGGAATCCAGCCGGCGTGGGCGTTTGAGCCGCTGTGGGTGCGATTTGTAACGATCTGCCAGCGGCGCTATCACCGGCCTCACGAAGTGCCGATCAGCCGGCTCCACTTGGAGCCCTTGGCCGGAGAATCTCGAGCCGGTACCCCGGGTGCATTGCCGGTCGGGGCCGATAGCCTGTCGTTGGCCGCGGCCAGCCACTGGCCCTGGCAATTGGATCGCAATGTCCATGGCGACCGGCTTCGCTGCGCGGGACAGGAGTTCGATTGGGGGGTTGGCGTTCATGCCCCGTGCCAGTTGCGGTTTGAGATTCCCTCCTGCGCGGAGGAATTCGTCGTTCGACTCGGGCTCGACGAGAGCGTGGGCGGCCGCGGCGGGTGCGTGAAGGCCAGTATCCTGCAAGGCCAGCGCTCGCTTTATGCCAGTGGGTTTCTGGTCGGTAGCCGCGAGTTACAAGAACCCGGGCCGCTGAAGCTACTGCCTACGCAGCCTCGTGAGGTGACGTTGGCCGTCGATGCCTGTTATGGTGCGCGGCCGGCAGGAACCGATCCCCTCAACATCCGCGACATGCTCAACTGGCTGGAAGGCACCATCGTGCTGGACCCGGCCGGGTTGGCTCAGGAAGTGGCGCGGCGGGCTGGCGACGTGGTCCCTGCCTGGGAGGGGTGGCAGTTGGAACCAGCCGGGGAGCGCGATCCGGCAGCGGTAACTTTGGTTGCCACGTGGGACAAGATCACCAATCCCGAACAGCCGGCTTGGCGGGTTCAAACCCAGTTTCGCCTGCCGTGGACGCGGCTCACCCGGCAAGTGGAGGTGCCGCCTGCCGGAGCTGCGCTGCGGATCGAGGCCTCGCAATTTGCCGAGCAGACGACCCCGGCGGTGATTCAGGTGGAGGTCGATGGCGTTGTGGTCGGACATTTTGACGTGCCGCGCCGTTCATCATCCGGCGATGTTGACCCCATAGTGGTGCCGCTGGAGCCATACGCGGGGCAAAAGGTCGAGCTGGCCATTGTCCCCTGGCCGCTAGGGGAGAAGTCCCTCATTGATTGGCGGCGGATTAACCTGGTGGAGATGCGGGCGGCGCCGTAGTGGGGCGATATGGGGCAAGCCGCTTGCAGAGGGAATTCCCCCCAGCCCGCCCTGCCTGCGCTGTGAGGTTTCTGTGGATTACACGATCCGCACAACCTGGCAGGTTTCGCTTGAGATTTCACCGATTAGGTTGCCGATGCTAGCGATATGGGTTGTTCGCCGGGGGCTGAACATTACAATGGACTATGGGAAAATTTCGGCCTTTCCCCAGGGAGTGCAGGGGCTTGGCGCATAAACCGAAAATCCTGGTGATCGACGACTCTCCCTTCACCGCCACGCTTGCCGCGTCGCTGCGGGACGAGTGCGATCTGATTACGGCTCCATCGCCCTCGGCCGCTGTTCAGCAGCTTGAGAGTGCGCAAGAGGACTTTGCTGGCGTTCTGTTCGCTTCCCAGCATCTCAAAGCGGCCGTCGAACTGGGGAGTCTGCTGCACAGCGAGCGGATTCTCGAAGGCATGCCCGATGGTGTGGTGCTGCTGGATATCGAGAACCAGGTCGTTTGGGCAAACGACTGTTTCTTGCGGTGGAGCAGCCAGGAATCGATCATCGGTTCCAACTTCTACCAGGCCCTGGGCAGCCCCGAGATTCTGGGGCCTGACTTCTGCCCCTTCCATACGGCCATGGCGACGGGCCGGCCCAGCGGTTCCACCCTCCGCACGGCCGATAACCGGTATTTCCAGGTCCACGCCGCGCCGGTGATCGAGCACGATGAGCGCCCCCGGCACTTGATCGTCACCGTCCGCGATGTCACCAATGAGGTTCTCCAGCAGCAGAAGCTGGCCGCGATCCACCAGGCTGGCATCGAACTGGCCGATCTGAAGCCCGAGGAAATCCTCGATATGCCGGTCGCCGACCGGATCGAGTTGGTGAAGTCCAATATTCTGCACTTTACCAAGGACCTGCTGCAGTTCGACGTGATCGAGATTCGACTGCTTGATTCTGGCACCGGCAAGCTCGAACCCCTGCTGTCGGTGGGCATGGATCCAGAAGCCGAGCAGCGGGTGCTATACGCCCAACCACAGAACAACGGCGTTACCGGTTTTGTCGCGGCGACAGGCAAGAGCTACCTGTGCGAAGATACCACGCAAGACCCGCTCTACCTGGAAGGCTCCAAGGGTGCCAAGAGTTCCCTCACGGTTCCTCTGATCCTGCACGACGAGGTGATGGGGACGTTTAACGTCGAGAGCCCTGAACCGAGGGCGTTCACCGAGAGCGATCTTCAGTTCTTGGAGATCTTCAGCCGCGACGTGGCGGTGGCACTCAACACGCTCGATTTGCTGGCCGCCGAACAGGCCAGCACGGCCATGACCAGCGTGGAAGCCATCCACAGTGCCGTGGCCTTGCCGATCGACCTGATCCTTAACGAAGCCGTCAACGTGATGGAACGCTACATCGGGCATGAGCCCGAGGTCGTGGAGCGGCTTCAGCGGATCCTGCGCAACGCCCGCGATATTAAGCAGGTGGGCCAGAAGATGACTCCCAGCACGGCGCTGCCGCAACCCTGGCAGATTGAGGAACGCCCTCTGCTGCGCGGGGTTCGGGTGCTGGTGGCCGATGCCGACGACGCGGTCCGCAGCGCAGCGCACGCCCTACTGGAGCGGTATGGTTGCGTGGTGGAAACGGCCCACAACGGGGGTGAGGCGGTCTTTATGGTCCGCAATGCGGCCCAGGATGAGCAGTACGATTGCGTGATTGCCGATATTCGGCTGCCCGACTTCAACGGATACGAACTGCTGCAAAAGCTCCAGCCGATCATGGACCCGCTCCCGTTGGTGCTGATGACCGGCTTCGGCTACGATCCCTCGCACTCGCTGGTCAAGGCGCGCCAGGCGGGGGTGCAGAACGTGCTGTACAAGCCGTTCCGACTGGATCAACTGCTGCAAACCGTCGAGCAGACACTCGTTTTACCTGGCTCAGTACGGCTGGGTTCATCGACGTAGCCCTTGGTACGTTCACCCGTTGGGGCGGCACGTGCGCGCAAGAGGCCGCATCCGCATGTGCGATTGGGCCAGCGCGGGGCCTGTGATCGCCAGACCGCTAGCATCCGGTTTGTGGCCGCCGACATGCGCCCGGGGGAAGCAGCGACCCGGTTGAAGCCCTTGCGCTGGCCCTGGCTGCTTCTGCCGTTGCGTCACACCGCGTTATCTGTTCAAAAAGGCCGGTGAAAGCCACGGTTTGCTCGGCGCAGGTTTTCGTTTTGCGGCGTCCCGTAAAGTCGCTGGAGGCTATCGGCGGCGGGTGCGTCGTCTTGTCGGCCCCGCTAACCCACTTCCGCTCCCGATGAACTGGCTGCTGTTGCTGTTGGGACTGGTTGTCGCCCTGGGGCATTTTGCCCTGTGGATCGTGCTGCATAACTGGATCAATGCCATTTGTATGGCGCGGCCGATCCAAAAGGCGATCAACCTGGCCACGCTAGGGTTGGCCGTGATGGGGCCGGTGGCGGTTGCCGTCGCCTGGGGCTATGGATTGCTGGCTCCCGGCGCCGCGTCCGTTACCCGGTCGTGGCAACTTGGAACGCCGCCACTGGGGCCGCTGGGCTGGGCTTATGTAGGGCTGTGCTCGCTGGTTGCCGTGTGGGGCGTGCCGCGGTTCTTGTATCGGTATCACATGGCTCGGCCTCCGGCGGCCTTGGTTGCCGATCATTCGCAGCACATCGACGTTGCCCAGCATCTGGAGCAACCGCTTGCGGCCCCGGGCCTGCGCGGGTGGATGGTCCGCCTGCCGGGCAACGAGGTGCTGACGCTCGATATTCGGGAAAAGCACCTTCGCATCCCTAGGCTCGATCCGGCCCTGGACGGTTTCAGCATCGCCCATCTCTCCGATCTGCATTACACCGGCAAGATTGGCAGGGCCTACTTTGAGGAAGTCGTCCGCAGGGCGAACCAGTTGGAAGCCGACCTGGTGGCCATCACCGGCGATCTGCTCGACAAGTCGGAACTGGTCGATTGGCTGCCAGACACGCTCGGCCGCTTGCACGCTCCCCTGGGCGTTTACTGCGTGCTGGGCAATCACGACCGCAGGGTAGACGTAGCCCCGCTGCGCGCCATGCTGGCCCAGCTAGGCATTCATTGCCTGGGCGGCCGCGCGGTGACAATCGAACACCGCGGAGCGAAGATTCTCTTGGCAGGGAACGAATTGCCGTGGTTCAAACCGGCGGCCGATCTGCCGCCAACGGATGGCCTGGCCGACCACGACCCGCTCCGCATCCTGCTCACCCACTCGCCCGACCAGATTGGCTGGGCTCGGCAGCGCCACTTCGACCTGGTACTGGCCGGCCACACCCATGGCGGGCAGATTCGGCTGCCGGGCATCGGGCCGCTCGTTTCCCCCAGCTTCTACGGGGTGCGGTATGCGTCGGGTACGTTTGAGCTTCCCCCGACCGTGATGCATGTCAGCCAGGGCATATCGGGCAAGACACCGCTGCGCTACCGATGCCCGCCCGAGTTGGCCAGGCTGGTGCTGGTCCGCGCGCCTGGTTAGAACGCGTGCGGCCCGACTTGCGGCGGGTTCTAGTCGCGCGTAGAGAGTTTTGGTCGCATTTCATGTCGATCCGCTGAAGCACTGCCTTTTCTCTTGAAACAGCGGAAGTTGAGCCGCACCCCCCCATTCGATGGCAGAAATCTGTGCCGCCGCGTTCAATAACCGGCAAAATCGTTACAGCTTACCGGTCCTGCCAGCCGAATGAGTGATAGGGTCGCCGTGCCGCGCTTTCTCCAGCATTGAGGACTGATTGCCCAGCATGTGGTGCCATCGCTGCAAGCTCGATGTGCCCGCCCGCCAGCAGCCCCCGGAAACGGTGCTCCGCTGCGGCGTGTGTGCGGCCGTCCTGCCTGGGGCCGCACCACCGGGCGATTTCGATTCCATCTCGCATTCGGATGAGGGCGAACCTCTGGGCCCGCCGCATGTGCGGGGCGCAGAAGACGCTGCCGAGCAGGCACCAAGACCGCATTGCACGGCCAGCTTCGCGGATCAGAAGGGTGATACTATAAGGCCTGATGCAGCCAGTTCACCGGCCTTTCCCAACCTGAACGACGAGTCGTGGGACGAGGAGTTGGCCGAGGTACGGTTGTTGATTCGCCGTACCTCGCACCTGATCGTGTCGCCCTGGGAAGCCGACGATGCTTTCAGCCTGGCCGACTGCCTCGAACCGGGCCGCAACCTGGCCACGGCGCCTGAAACCGAGGAAGGAGAGAGTACCTCGGCTCCACCGTCAGCCGAACCCGGCCATGCCGACCAGGCGGCCGTTCCCAGCGGGCGCTGGTGGGAAGCGGGCGGCTGGTTCTTGATCTGCCTGGGGGCGATGGGGCTGATGTTTGCATCCGTGTTGTTCACCGCCACGCAGTTGGGCGTGCCACATGGCCGGGCCGTGTGGCCGCTATGCCTGATCTCGGCCTTTGCCGGCCAGTTTCTGGTGGTGCTGGGATTCTTGTTGCGGCACGGCAGCGCCCGCGATTGGTCGGCCACCCCGGCACGCGGCGCAGAGTCGATGGCTCCACCGCCCATTCAGAAAGTGAGCGCGAGCCAGACGCCCGCCCAGGCTGGCGCCGTCGCCAAACCACAACCTGACAAGGTGCAAGAAATAGCCTGCGAACCGCGGCTCCGCGCGATGCACCGGCCGCCCTGGTCTGAAACGGTCGAGCGCGCGCTGGCTCCGCTGGTTGGCCGCGATTGAGCACAGGCGGGCGAAAGCGGTCGAGGCGTGTTGCCGGCCGGCCTGATTTCCGTCATGGGTCGATGTCCCCGCGCCGGCGGCGGTTGAGCCACAGCAGAAACAGCCAGAAAGCAAGAAAGCCGTTCACGCAGCCCAGCACGATCACGGCCCGCCAGACATTCCAGTTCAGCAGGTACGCCCCGATCGCCTGGAACGTCCCCCACACGAACACCCCCAGCACAATCCAGAGGACAAGCACCGTTTGGGAACGCTGGTCGGAGTCAGGGGGCATGAGTCAGGCTTGCGTGCGGACGTTGGGAGCAATGGACAAGCGGCTGTACGTAGGTAAGGCGTTTTGCGGGCGGGTAGGCCGTTTCCAGTAGCGCCATCGGATCACAGAGGCGAGTTGGTCCTTGGCGCCGCCGCGTTCAAGTAAGTGACGGGTCACACGGTTTCTGCGCTGGCCGTCCATTGGCTGCAAGTATCTCGATGCAGGGAAGGCACACCACCTAGGGCGACTTCAACCAGTTGGGTTCGCGCTTTTCCAGGAACGCGGCCAGCCCCTCGCGGGCCGCTTCGGTGGTTCGGGCGGTGGCGCTCACGGCCGCGCCGGCCGTAAGCTGCATGGCCAGGTGTTCGCCCACAGTTTCATTCAGCATCTTCTTGGTGAGTTGAAGCGCCTCGGGCGCTCCTTGCGCGCATTGAGCGGCGACTTCCACGGCCCGAGCCCACAGCTTGTCGCCGGCGACCTGTTCGTGGAACAGGCCCAGTCGCAGGGCTTCCGCCGTGTCGATCATCCGCGAGGTTAATAGCAGGTTGGCCGCGTGACCGGCCCCGATGCGGAAGACCAACAGCGGCGTGACCAGCCCGGCCACGATCCCACGGAGCGGTTCGGGCAAACCAAAGCGTGCATCGTCGGCGGCCACTACGATGTCGCTGGCCAAGACCAGGCCGGCCCCGCCCGCCACCGCGGGACCGTTCACCGCGGCGATAATCGGCTTGGGGAACTGGAGCATCTTCTCCAGCAGTTCCTGGTAGATGACCGCGTCGTGGTGCCACTGCTGCTGGGCGTCGTCCTGCTCGCTGGTTTCCTGCATTTCCTTGAGGTCCATGCCGGCGCAGAAGGCCGTGCCGGCGCCTGTCAGCACCACCGCCCGAACACGGCGTTCCTGGTGCAGATCGTCCAGGGCCTGGGCAATCTCCGCCAGCAAGGCGCGATTGAGTGCGTTGCGCTTGTCGGGCCGATTGAGGATGATCGTGCCGGCGTGCTGGTGAACATTCACGCGGACAAGTGGGGCGGTCATCGGATTCTGCTTCTCCATGCTGGCCTTACCATCTTGTCCAACTGCGGCGGGCAGGGCAGCGCAATCTCCAAGGCAGCGGTACCCAGCAATTTGCCTTGCGTGTCGATGCGGAGCGAGCGGCTAGCGCCGCCTCCCAGGCAATCGTACAGGAGAAAGTTTAACGCGCCGATGCCCGGCATCTGGAACCGCTCGACACGCGATGCCCCCAGCCCTGCAAAAAAGGCCGCCACCCGCTCGGCCGTCAACTCTTGTAGCAGGTACTCGTAGCCTTCGGCCGTGTAGGCGATCACGCCGACGTTGGCGTGATTGCCCTTGTCGCCGCTGCGCGTGTGGGCGATCTGGCCTAATCGAATGGTGGCCTCGTCGCCAGTTGCTTGCATTGGATTGGCTGGCCGCGATTCACGATGGGGAGGCATGGCAACAGCAGCGGTCAGTTGAATGATTCGGGGAGCGCTTCCGGCGGTGTGGCTGGGCGGTTTCGTTCAAGTGCTTCCTTGCCCTTGTCGATGGCGTCGCCCACGTCGTCCTTGATCTTCCGCTTGTGGATGATGATCTCGGTGTCGCCCTGCTGGGTGGTCCCAAACGAGATCCATCCCATCCATAGTGAAACGGCCCCGATTACAACCAGTAAGGCGATGGCGGCGAATAGGGTTCTCATGGCTCGACTCCGATCCGATCATGGCTGTGAACGATCCGTCATTACACAATACGCAATAGGGGGGGCGGCAGCAGGTCGCCACCGCCAGGCAATAAAGACTTGGCATTCAACGGCCGAACTTACGGAACCGGCCCGGTGAGCAGACCGTACGGCACGGCCACCCGTGCGGCAGATTCGCATCGCACGGGCAGCCCCCGTACTCAGCCCTCAAGGAGTGGCACCGCCAGCTACTGCTTATCGCCTGGTTCCGTCTTGGTGTCGTCGCCTTTGTCCTTGCCCGCTGGAATGATCGTGCCGAACAGCATGCCGCCGTGATCGCCGGCATCCCAGGTACCGGCGTACTGGTTCTTGTGGACGAGCACGCGGGCGGAGAACACGCCCAGCGGGGGAACTGGCAAGTTATCCACGGTGATGACAGCGGTATCGCCCGCCCACAGCACCGGGATGGAAAGCGGCAGCGTCACATCGTTCTTGCCGTATTGGATTCGAGTTTCGAAGATCCAGTAGTTGCCCGTCTTGGCCTTGTAGACCTTGCCCAATGTGTATTTTTCCTGTGCGGGCTCCTTGTCCGAGCCGGTTACGGTGAACCGGCCGCTCATGGTGGCGCCGGACATCATTTCGCCGAATTGTTTTTCCAATTCAGCCTGGTTGAATTTCTTGCCGCCGTCATCGGCCGCACTCGGAGCAGCGGCAACCAATAGCAGCGCGAACGCCAGAAGGTGTCGAACAGCAATCATCGCAAACTCCTGTAGCGAAGGTGGCAAGATCAGACCAGCCCGGCCAGAACGCGGGCGCGTACCCCCCGTTATTCTAACGATTCACGGGCGCTGCTCGAAGAGGAAGCGGTAAAGCGGTTGTTGGCCGCCGCCCATTGCATCACTGGGGGGCAAGTCTGCTTCCCAGCCACCCCAGAGAGTCCTATAATTTGCACATGGGTGGCCCGGCAGGGGGGCCAGCGGTGCGCCAGCCGGCAAGCCTGGTGATTGAGCGCTGCCCGGCGACGTAAGCGCCTCGCTTCAGGGCCAGTCTTTCGAGCGTAAGTGATTGCATTTAATTGGCTTCTGCCCCACAATGCGGCGTCGGTTGATGGCAGTTACATCGCCGCCCGGCGTCCGTTCTCTCGGTGAGATGAACGCGAATTCGTGGCGGGCGGAGCACGGTGCCGCGGTATTTGCCTGCCGGTTAGCCAGCACCTTTGGATAGCCCATTTGGGACGCGCGGCGTCCTTCAAAATACAGCTTTGCGGACAAACAGGATACGATGAGCGATTCGCAACCACAGGAACATTGGGATGACCTGGTCCGACAACTAGGGATTGAGCCGCAACAACCGGCATCACGCCCTCAACGGCCTCCCTCGCCCACGGTTAAGCCCGAGCGCCGGACATCTACCCCTGCACGCCCGGTGGGAGGCCCCACAGACTGGGACTCCATTGCCCGGAGCTTGGGGATTGAGGCTCCCTCCCGGCCCTCCGCGCCGGCGGCCAAACCGGCTTCGCCGAAGCCTCAGCCTCGGTCCCAGGAGGCGGCCCCAGAAGCTCGCCAGCCGGA
>CAZEEG010000057.1:29382-37097 GCA_964511065.1 uncultured Pirellulales bacterium
CGCCGCAGTTGGAGCAGGCCGAGGCTTCCGAGGCCGCCCAAGCTGAGAGCGGCGAAGTTCGTGAGCGCCGTGAGCGTGGTGAGCAGCGAGAACGTGGGGAACGAGGCGAACGCGGTGACCGCCGCCGGCGAGATCGCCGGGGCCGCCGCCGCGACGAAGAACGCGCCGCGCCGGCCGAGGAGCTCGAACCGCTTGCCGAAGTGGAAGCCGACGAACCGGAAGTCGCCCCTGCTCAGGCTGAGGCGTCCGACGACGAGACCAAGGAACCGGAGAAGAAGCGTCGTCGCCGTCGCCGGCGCAAGCCGAAGAGAGAGGAGTCGGCGGAGGACAGGCCTGCCCGTCGCCGCGTGGAGATCGTCGACGAGGACGAGCAGGACACGTTCAATGAAGACTTTGCCACGCTCGCTGAGGAAGCGGTAGCTGGTGCCCTGGTGGATGAGGACGATGATGACCACGAGCACCAGGAGTATGCGGCCTATGCGGAGATCATTGAGCCAGAGTACGCCGCCGAGGCCGAGATTGAGATCGACGACGACGAGCCCAAGGAGAAGAAGCGCCGCCGCCGCAGGAAGCGCAAGTCGAAACGGGTTGAGGACGATTCCAAGGCTGCGGAGGCTGAACCCGCCGCGGCTCAATCGGCTGCCCAGGACGCCTCAGCCTTGGCAGACGATATCGACTCCGAACTGGATGATGGCGACAGCGACGACTCCGAACACCATTCCAAGCATCACAAGAACATCCCCTCTTGGGAGGAAACCGTGGGGGTGGTGATTACCGCCAATATGGAGCACCGCTCCAAGAGTGGGCGTTCCCGCGGCCGCAAGTAAGGGAGGGCAACGCGCACGCACCACGGCCCATGTTGTGCGGATGCCACGACTCTGTGAGCCGTGCATGGTCGTTCGTGACGCAATTGTGCCATAACCGCTGTAGGGCTGGTTCCACTGCCCGTACGGGGCGTTGATTTGCCGTGCGTGTTCGATGGTCTTGCGGTTTCTTGCGGCCGTCCGCACGCAATCCATGGGCAGAACCCGCCAGGTTGCTCAGGGGGCGTGCTGCTCGGCCCGATTCCATTCGCCGTGCGATGGGCCAGAGCCGCATTTACGGCCAGG
Organism: uncultured Pirellulales bacterium; assembly: GCA_964511065.1. Classification (GTDB taxonomy): domain Bacteria; phylum Planctomycetota; class Planctomycetia; order Pirellulales; family S012-138; genus CALBRZ01. The sequence continues at coordinate 30,492 of CAZEEG010000057.1, forward strand.
TGTGAGACGCGATGGGGGGGCCTCTCAGACGAGGCCCCATTTCTTGCGCAGGCCCCATTCGGTGCATAGCAGCGCGATGAACATCAACATGATCGGCCACTTGTCCCAAAGCGTGGTCGGCGGTGAGTCCACCGGTTTTTCCAGCGATTGGGGGGCCTTGCGCAGCAGCGCCAGCAGTTGGTCAAACTCCTCGGGCGCGAATACCTGCCCGCCGGGCGTGCGATCGGCCAGCCCTTGCATGGCGGTGAGATCGGCCTCGGGTCGGGTCAGTTCGAGGTCTTCTTCGTAGACCAGGAATCGGGTGCGTGCCTGGCCTAGCTCTCCACCGCCATCGGCGGCCTTCACCAGGACGGAGTAATCGCCGGGGGCCGTGATGACGTCGCGGGCAAGCGTTGCGGAAAACTCGTCGTCCTGCTCGGTGAAGCTGATGGGCGTTCGGGTGCCATCGGGATGGATCAATTCGCCTTCCATGCGTGCGCCCGCGACGGGGTTACCCTGCGGATCGAATGCACCGGCCGCGACAGTCACCTGCCCGCCCCGCCGCAACCTGGGCTGATCGACTTCCACCCAAACCTTGCCTTGGCGGACATCGTCGCGCTGGGCCAGCCAGAGGACCACTTGCCGCCAGAATCGGCGGTGTTCGGTTTGAAAGCCGTGGGTCCACCAGCGCCAAGTGCCGTCGGCGCCGAAGGCCAGCACGCGGCCTTGCCCGAAGCTGCCGGCCAACAGCAGCGGCGATTGCTTCTCGGTTTCCAGCAGCACGGTGGCATCGCGACTGGTCAGCCGATTGGCGCCATCCAGTGGCGGAAGCTCCAGCCACCGCGAAGCATTTTTCTCGGGCGAGGCGATCTGGGTCAGGTAATGCTGCCCCACCTGCCGCCTCGGCACAATTTGGATCGGGCCAGGCAAGTGCAGGTCGGCCCGGATCGGTTGATTGAAATCCTGCCGTTCAAGGGAACTCATGCGGACGGGTAAGACATCTTCCAGCGGCGTGTTGGCGTAGCCACCGGCGCCGTAGGTGTGAAACCCGCCCAGCATGATGAGCCCTGCCCCCTTGGAGACACACTCGCGCAGGGCGGCCAGTTCGCCATCGAGGAAGGCCTGCGAGTCGAGATCGCCAATGATGTAGGCGTCGTACTTACCGGGAACCAGCCCCGTCTGCAGAATTTCGTTGACGGCATCGCTGCGCTGGTTGGCATGTTGGGCATCGAGCCGAATGTAATCGACATTGATGTCGGGCGAGGCGTCCAGCGAACGGCGCAAGAATCGTTGTTCCACGCGGAGCGCCCCTTCCACGTACAGCACGTTCAGGCCGCCATCGAGCACGGTTACAAACGAACTGCGCTCGTTATTGGTCGTAAGCAGTTCGCCCGGTTGCGTGGCAACGCGAAGCGTGAGCTTGAATTCTCCGACTTCCTGCGGGGCGTAAACCATCTCCACCGGAATCAACTCACCATCGCGCGAAGCCTGAATCCGCGTCGTTTCCACCACTTCCATGTTGCCGGGCGAGGTTTCAAACAGCAGTTGGACGGGAACCTCCTGGTTGACGAAGCCCGAAACCTTGACCACGCCCGACACGGTCAATTGGTTCTTCACAAACACGGTGCGGTTGGCGTTCATCTCCACCAGGTCCAGGTCGCGAGCGCCTCCACCCTGGTCGGTCTTGCCAAATACGACGGGAAAAACCGGGAACTCGCGCAGCCGATCGCCCGCTTGAAGTGGCCCCAGATCCTTGGGAGGGCTGGCGTTCTGATGGCCGTCGGTGAGCATCACCAGGCCGATCACCCGCTTGCCGGCGGCCCGCCGCCGAACGTCGCTGAGGGTCCAACCGATGGCTGATTCGTCGCCGTCGGCCTGGGTTTCTCCCCAGTTGAGTTTGCCATCGGCAAACGGCAGTTCGCGCAGTTCGTTGTCGAACGTAAGAAACTGAACGTTGACGTCGCGGGCCAGGTCGGCAAACTCCGGCAGGGCGCCGTTGACGATGTCGCGCACGCGATCAATGCGGGCCTTGCTGCCGTCGTCCTTGGTTTGCATGCTGCGCGAAACGTCGATGGCGACGAAAAGCTGGGCCGACTGCTTCTCGATGGTGCGATAGGTTAGCGTGGGCCTTAGCATCACCAGAAACAGCAGCAGGATCGTCAGCGACCGCAGCACGGTGAGCGTCAAACGGCGGCGGAACGTCAAGCGGCCATGCGTGGGCGCCAGCAACAGAAGCGCAAAGAGCACGCCCACAATCACGGCCACCACCACAAACCCGCCCACGGGTTCCCAGGTCAGGCGAAAGCCGGTGCCATCGGGGAGCGCCTCGCCTGTCTCCTGAGCATCGTCCGGGGCATTACCTACCGATTGCGGATCGCGCACGCCGCCGTTGCTCGCGCCGCGGGGGGCCTGGGCGCTGGTCGTTGAACGGTTGCCGACCAGTTGCCGGCCTGGGTCATCCTCGGCCGTGGTGGCGACGGCATCGCCAGTCTGCCACGCATGGGCCGGGGCGGCCGCGCCGGCCACCATAACGATCGTCACCGTAACGATCGCCACCAACGCCAAGACGGCTAACGCCGCTGGTGGACGCCATAACGAACGGGCAAACCTCATGTCTCCTCCCGTTCCCAGGGATGCCGATAACGAGGCTTGTCGCGCATTCCGTAGAACGCGTTGGCCATCACGTGTTCCGCAGCCAGCAAGATCGCCACCAGCATGATCAACCAGGGGAACAGTTCTCTGCCTTCGCGGCGTGTCCGGGCGATGCGCTTCAATTCTCCCGACGAGCGTACCACAGTCGGCTCAGATGCGCCAAAAATCCCCTTCAACTGTTGGGACGTGACGCGCAGAAGCAGGCTTTGCTCGGGCCCATAATTGACGCTGAAGCCCAACTCGACCACGTGATCGGCCGTGCCGCCCTCCACGCGGTAATTGCCCGCCTGCGTGATGCCGGGAATGGTCACCCGTGGTTCGTTGGGATTCGAGAGCGGGTTATCCTGCCGGCCGTCGGGGAAGGTCAAAATGTATCGCGGGATGCCGGTTGTGCCTTCCAGCGCCAACTCCGCCCGCAATTGCGGTTGTGCAGTGTAATTGAAGGTCTGGCTTTCACCGCCCACCAGGTACAGCGCCATCTCGTTGGCCAGCATCACAAACGGCCAAGGCTCAAGGCCCGTGGGCAGCGTATTCCACGCGGTTTCGTCCAGTTCGTCGGAAACGGGCGTGGTCATCAGGATCACCCGCCCGCGCCCGACATCGCGTTCCAGGATCGCCGGCTGGCCATTGGTGTACCTGGTGATCGTGCGTGCCTGCTCATTCAATTGCTCGATCGGCCAGAAACGAAATACCGGGAAGCTGCGCCACGGGACGCCTTCCAGACGTTGAAACGCCCGCAGCATCGGATGGCTGTTCTCGTCGGTCTTGAGAAATGTTCCATCGGGCCAACGGGCCACAGGGCCAATGCGGCCGGGCATCAGACGCTGGGCCGCATCGGAGTTGAACGAAGCATGAGGTGCTCCGGTTTCCCTGCCCAAGAAAATGGCCAGGCTGCCGCCCGCGTTGACATAAGCGTAGAGCTTGTCCCACAGGGCTTCCGGCAGCGGCGATGGATCGAGCAGCGCGACCAGGTGATAATTTTCGAGCTTGGCGCTTTCCAGTTGGGCCACCGTAATGGCCGTGCATTCAAACCGGCTGCGATCTTCCTTGCGCAAAGCCGGAGGCGACAGCGCCCCTTGCAAGTCAAAAGCGTAGCTTTCGGCCGGAGGGGGCGAAGCCATCAACACCCGCCAGGGTGGCTGCACGCGGAACGTGAAAAACCGCTGATCGTCCAGGAGCAGCCCGTCTTCCTTGCGCCCCACCAGGCGGACCTCGCCCTGGTAAATGCCCGGCTTCAGATCCAAGGTGCTGATCTGGAAGGCAATCACCTGCGAGTTGCCGTCCTCCTGCGAAAAGAAGGTTTGACCCTTCAGTTCGGGAATCGACTCGCCATGTTCCCAGCGGTTGAGAAACCATTGCAGTTCCTTTTCGACCGGGCCACCAACCCGGGAAACGGGTAACCGCACTTCCAGCTCGGTGTTACGGGGCAGGGTTTCAGCCGATAGCTCCAGCGGACCCAGGGCCGTGTTGCGCGGGTCGAGGCTGCCTACGTCGATCACAAACGACACCGCATCGGGCACATCGCCCAGCAGGGCCTGCAGCCGGGCCGCTTGCGATTCACTCCATGCCGCCTGCGACAGGTCGGTGAAGATGTACAGTTCCTGCACCTCGTGGCTGGCCTGGGTCAGCAGGCGCACGGCATCTTCCAGCGAGGTCAGCATGTCCAGCGAGCCGGGAACAATCTGCAAGCGGTCGAGGCGTTCTCGGGCCAACTGCGCATCCTGGGCGTAGTTGGCCAGGTCGCCCGAGGTATCGAAGACGGCAATTTCGCTCTTGGGGGGCAGATTTCCCAACAGTTCGTTGGCGATCTCCACCGCGGCGGCAAGGCGGGTTTGATTATCCTGCTCGTAGCTCATCCGGGGCGACGTATCGAACACCATCACGGCCGACACGGGCGCCGCCTGGCTGACCAGGGCGCCCTCGGTGGTCAGTGTGAGTCGTGCCAGGGAAAATGCCAGGAAGATCAACGCCGCGGCCCGCAATGCCAGCAGGATCAGGTGCCGCAGCCGCAGCTTCCGGCGGTTGGCCTCATTCCGTTGTCGCACGAACCGCAGGGCCGGAAAGATCACGTGCTTCGGATTTTGGCGCATGATCAAATGCAGAATCACCGGCACTGCGGCCGCTGCTGCAAAGAATGCCATGCCGAAGTTGAGAAATTCCATGGCGGACAACGGGGTGCGAAAGGATCTCCACGCGGCAAGCGATCCATGGCCAGTCGCCAACGGCAAGCGGCAAGTACGGTGCCGCCGCCTTGCTTCGCCTACCGCGGCGATGGTGGCTGGCGGCTAACGCCGGCTTCGACGGCTCAACAGATACTCCATCAATGCTTTGTCGAACTGCATGCTGGTATCCAGCGGTACATAGTCCACGCCGGATTGAATGCACTCGCGGCGGAACATGTCCCGAAAGCTCTCCAGTTCCGCCAGGTAATCCTGCTTGAAGTTGTTGGCGTCCACCTGGAGCCGCTCGCTGGTCTCAGGTTCCTCGAATTCTACGATGCCGGAGAAGGGGAACTTCACCTCGGCCTCGTCCAAGATGTGGAACAAAATCACGTCGTGCCCGCCGTGCCGCAATTGCCGCAGGCTTTGAATCACGGGCTCGGGATCCGCCAGCAGGTCCGAGAAGATCATCACCAGGCTTTTCTGGCGAAGCATGGCGGCAATCTGGACCAGGCTCTTGGCGATTTCGGTCTTGCCGGTCGGTTCCAGATTGGCCAGCAGGCTTAACACGTTGCCAAGTTGAGTCCGCTTGGACCGCGGCGGCAAGCTATGCCGGATGCGTTCGTCGAACGCGATCAAGCCGCACGGGTCCTGCTGATGAATCATCAAGTAGCAGAGCGCGGCTGCCAGGCAGATACTGTATTCAAACTTGGTCAATTCCTGGCGGTAGGTGTAGCCCATCGACTGGCTAAGATCCATCACCAGGTAGCCGGTAATGTTGGTCTCTGCCTCGAATTTCTTGACATAGTACTTGTCGGTCTTGGCATACACCAACCAGTCGATGTCCTTCAAATCATCGCCGGGCGTGTAGCGGCGGTGTTCGCTGAACTCGACCGAGAAGCCGTGGAACGGGCTGGCATGCAAACCGTGCAAGAAGCCCCGTACGATGAACTGCGCGCGCAGATCAAGCCGCGAGATCTGGCGGATCACTTCCGGCTTGAGATATTGTTCTGCAGCACGCATGGCCTTGGCTCAAATCAGCACAGGGAATGTCGAGGATTGCAACCAGGCCAAACCTGTCCGAGCCAAGCGGGAATGGCGCGGCCGTCTGTACCCAGGTCCCGAGGCAATATCGGACCACGGCAAGTTTCGAAGGCGGAGTACGCCACCTGCCGACGATGCTGGCAGGCAGTTGGCGGGGTTCGCTCGCTGCAGTCCAGGACGACCGGCCGCGTAGTGCCAGCCCGGTTATCGTTCAAATTTTTCGACCTCGGGCGTGGGAACGTGTTCGAGGAGTCGGTTGATGATGTCTTCTGTGTTCATGCCTTCGGCTTGCGCCTGGAAGTTAGCGCTGACACGGTGCCGGAGCACGGGAATGGCCACGCGGCGGATATCGTCGATCGCCACGGAGAAGCGGCCATCCATTGCGGCCAGGGCCTTGCCGCCTTGGATCAGGAACTGCCCGGCACGCGGGCCGGCCCCCCAATCGACCAGTTCCTGCACGAACTTGGGGGCGGACGGATCGCGAGGCCGCGTCGCGCGCACCAACCGCGCGCAGTAGCGCACCACGTATTCGCTCACAGCGACCTTGCCGACCAACTGCTGTACGACGGTGATCTCTTCGGCCTTGAGCACCTTGCGGACCTCGGGCTTTTCCTGCCGCGTGGTCGCCGCGAGGATGCGTTCTTCTTCTTCGGCCGTGGGATAATCGACCTTGATATTGAACATGAACCGGTCGAGCTGCGCTTCGGGCAGCGGATAAGTTCCTTCCTGCTCGATCGGGTTTTGCGTAGCGATGGTGAAGAACGGGTCGGGC
>CAZEEG010000058.1:0-6615 GCA_964511065.1 uncultured Pirellulales bacterium
CGACGTATTCTACCGCGATCACGCACCGTTGAAAAGTAGCCGCCTTGCCGCGGCAAATCCCTTTCGCCGCTCACGCTTGGGGAGGGCTGCGCTGCCCAGCTTTTTCCGAAACGCAAACGGATCACGATGTGCCGATTCCGTTCTCCAGGCGCATGAACGTCGCGTGAGCGATGCCCGATCGTGATGCGGTCTGAACCTGCAAACCGACCGTTTTCCGGCAAAACCGGCGACTTCGCAGCGGCCCAGCACGGAATGCAAGCGGCATTCGCCGAAAAGGCCAATCCGCATCGCTTCCCTACTGGCCTTACGCTCGAAGCGTGCGAATTACTCGGCCGGTGGCCTGTGGGTCGCCACCGTCGGGCAACAGGGGTAGGCGCGCCATCCCTGGGGTTACTTCTCCCAGGGCGGAGTGGAGGGCAAGTAGCGGTCGAACTCCTCCAGCAGTGCCTGCTGGTATTCTCCGGCAAACGTGCCACCCAAGAAGCGATCGATGCCTTCCTCGTACAGCCGTTTCCAGCTTGCTTCTTCGTTGCCTGGATTGATCGGATAAAACAGGGCATCGTTGGCTTGGGCCGCGGTCAGGTCGCCCGGGGCATCGCCAATCATCAGCACGTGGTTCTTGGGATACTTGCTGCCCACGGCCAGCGTTTCCTTCTTGGTGCCGACTTCCTGGCCGCAGATAGCCGCCACAAATTGGGCGATCCCGTGCTCGGTCCACTCCGCGTGGAGGGCTTCGTTGGGCGTGGCAGAAACCACCAGCAGATCGGCCTTACCGGTGAGCTTTTCCAGGCATTCACGCACGTAGGGGAACGGCGGGCAGTTGCGAACCACTTGCTTCACCGTGTCATTGACCGATTGCGACCACTCGAGCGCTCGCTTCAAGTCGGCATCGCCGGTCGCTTCCACGGCAACCTGGAGAGCCGGGTTCCCCAGCTTGCTTTCCTCCTTGATCCACCGCACCAAGCCGGCGGGGATTTCGATTTTCACGTTGCGGGCGGTCACTTCGGGCCGCTTCTGCAGCCACTGCAGGGTTTCAACCAAGGCCGGGAACCGATTGATCCCACGGCTCTTGGAGTAGAGGTTGACAAACTCGGCCGCCTCGCGGGCGTACTTGCTCACCGCCTGAAGGTCGTAGTAGTTGATGGTGTTGGGAATGAAGCACTCTTTGTGCTTCAACTCCATCGTGTCGAAGGCGCAGCCGTCGGAATCAATGCCAACCAGAAAATCGTGGCGGGGCGTGAAGTCGAACATGGGGGGCGATCGTTAGCTCAAAGCACAAAGTTATGGATGGTTGCGCCGCCAATGTTCGGTTGTCGAACGATCGGCGGCGGACTGGCGTCAAATGATGCGGACACTAGCTGCACGGGCGTTCAATCAACCACCCGGAAACTGCTGAAGATAACCACAGCGGCAGCGTTGAACCAGCCCGGGCGTGGCAAGTCTGGTCCGCTAGCGGCCCTGCAAGCAGTACGCACGATCTGCCGACCAGCGACCCTGGCTAGCACGGCTACTGGCAGCGAAGGCGGCGTCTCTAGCGAAGGCGGCTTCTCCAGCGGGGCGGCGCGGGCGGGGGAGACTCAACAATCCCGGCCGGCTCAAAAGATGCCCAATTGGTCCTTGGCGTCTTCGGTCATACGGTCGGGCGTCCAGGGTGGGTCCATCACGAGACGCACGTTCACATCGCGGACCGATTCCAGGCGTCCCAGCACGTTCTTGCACTGCTGGATGAGATGCGGACCGGCGGGGCAGGCGGGGCTGGTCAGCGTCATCTCGATACTGATATCGGTCTTGTCCGCCTCATCTTCGGCCGGCTGCAGGTCAACCTGATAGATCAGGCCCAGGTCGACCACGTTGACAAACAACTCCGGATCGACCACTTGCTTGAGTTCTTCGCGAACGCGGTCTTCCGAGAGCGCGCCTTGGCTCGCGTTCCCCTGGGATTGCCCGGCGGTTTCGGGCGACTGGGCTTCTGGGGAGGGCGGGTTGCTCTCTGGCAGGGTGTTCTCAGGAGTTGCCGAGGCTTGGGGGGATTCGCCCTGCGGCGGTTGCGGAGTGGACTGCGGATCGGTCATGCCGGGGCTCTCCAATCGACGGCGGGAAGCAGCCGCGCCGGCCTCAAGCGTGGCATGCCAGCGGCGAGGCGTGAGGCGACTGCTCCCTAAGTGCGGATGGCGTCTTTTCGTCATTCTACGCCATGGAAGCCGCGAGGCGAAGGACCGCCCAAGGCGCGGGGGGCGACCGCCAGCGTGCCTTGCACCCCTATCGATGATGGTCGTCCACCGCCTGGACGAACTGATTTTGCTGCTGCGATGCATGCATGGTGGACCGCTGGCGGCCCGCCGCTACTGGCAAATGCTCGGCATCTTTGCCACCAATGGGAGTCATGGTGTCATGCCGGGGGCAAACTCGCCTTGTTCGCCATGTGGCCTTCGAGTATCTGTAGCCCGCTCGCGCCCCCGCTGCGACCGGCGCCCGTTTTGACGCAAGGTTGCGGGGCCGGGGGATTGCGGCAACGGCCGGCGGTCCTGGAGGCGGCCGGCAGCCTTTCCCTTCATCTTATCGCTTGCATAACGAGCCCCATGGCAGTCGTATCCCTGCACGTCCGCTGTTGCACGCACTTGGGCCTGGTGCTTGCCGTGTTTTGGACGCTGCCTTCTGCCAGCTTTGCCCAATCTTTGCCGGAGTTGCTTCCGCCGCCACCGGCGCCGCAGGGCGAATTGCCAGAGTTGGCGCCCTCGACCATGCCCCGTTTTCCGGGCGGACACGTGCTGCCCGAGGGCCAGTTCAATCAACCTGCATTCCCTGGCCCGCAGTTGCCTGCGGCACCCGATGGCGCTCCGATGCAGGGCCAACCGCCGGCCGAACTGTTGCCCGATCCCAACGGTCCCGACGTCCTTCCCACCCCGCCGCCGCTGGGTACCCCGCAAACGCGCAAGGTCGATCCGACCGGGCAAACGGTGGTCGATGTGCGGGTGGTGGGTAACGAGTCGATTCCCACCAAGCGGATCGCCTCGCAGATCAAATCGCGGCCGGGCCGGGTTTTCGAATCGGCCGTGGTCCGCGACGATATCCGCGCCCTCAACCGCACCCGCTGGTTCATTCACGTGGAGTCGGAATACCTGCAGGCACCCGATGGCGTGGTGGTGGTGTTCCGGGTCGTCGAACGGCAGCAGATTCAGTACATCAAGTTCCTGGGGAACACCAAGAGCCGCCGCAAGACCTTGGAGAAGAAGGCCGAATTGAAGGTTGGTGATCCGCTCGATCCCTACTCCATTGAACGGGCGCGCGAATCGATTGTTGAATTTTATCGCGAGGCGGGTTTCAACCGCGTGCGGGTGGAAATCCTGGAAGGCACCAAGCGCGGCGACAAAGGCGCCGTATTCCTGATCGACGAGGGCGAGAAACAACGTATCTCCGAGGTCGATTTCAAAGGCAACCAGATTGCTTCCGACTCGCGGCTCAAGACACAGATTCAGTCCAAGCCGCCGCTGCTGGGCATCTTTGGCGGCTATGTTGACCGCGATAAGATCGACGCCGATATCGAGCGGCTCACCGCCTATTACCGCAGCCTGGGCTTCTTTCAGGCCCGGGTGGGCGTGGAGCCGGAGTTCAACGATGAACTCGACCGCCTGAAGCTCACCTTCATCATTCACGAAGGCGTCCGCTACAAGGTCCGCAATATCAGCATTGCAGGCGTCACCAAGTTCCATCTCGACGACCTGATGGCGGAACTGCAACTCAAGCAACAGGAATACTTCGACCAGCCCAAGATGCATGGCGATGTCGAGAAGCTGAAGGAAATCTACGGCGCCGTCGGCTATATCTTTGCCGATGTGCAAGCCGAGCCGCGCTTCCTGGAAGAACCCGGCACACTCGACCTGGTGTATACCATCAACGAGGGCCACCGGTACCGCGTGGGCCGGATCGACGTGCAGATCACCGGGGAGAATCCTCACACGCGGATTCGCACGGTCCTTAACCGGCTCGACCTGCGGCCTGGCGACGTGGTCGATATCCGCAAGCTGCGCGACGCCGAGCGGCGTTTGCGCGCCTCTGGCTTGTTCCGCAACGAACCGCACCTGGGCGTTGTGCCCAAGATTCTTGTGCAGCCCGCCGAGTTCGAATCAGAAAAGACCCTGCTGGGGCAAGCGCAGGACAACGTGCGCGGGCAAAGCCCAGATCGGCACGTGGTGCAGAAGCCAGCCGTGGTGATGATCCAAGGTGAACTGAAGCCGGGACCGGCCGATATTCTGCAACCCCAGCCGCTGCAGGGTGGCGCTGCTCCGGCCATGGACCAGGCACCGCCCCAAGCAGGGCAGCATCCCAGCGTGCCCCCGCAATACCAGCAGGCGGGCAGCGGCGCCGCCTTACCCTGGCAGCGTGCGGCACACCATCCCATCCAGCAACCGGCGGCCAACCCTACCGACTCGTTCAGGCAGCAGCCAGCGACCGTTCACACGGGGTCAAGCCGCGGCACGCAGGCGGTGCCCTCGGGCGTAACCAACGGCAGGCACGAAGTTCACGCTGGCGCCGCCGGTGGTACGCCGGCCGATGGCACGCAGGCCGCGCCGCTAGGCCGGCGGCCGTGGCGCACGAGCGCGCGATACCAATCGCCCGACGCGGCGCCCTCGGGCTGGTCGGCTCCGGCCAGCACGTACAGCGGCGGATCGCGCTATTCAGCAACGGGCGCCAACAGCGGTTTCCAGCCGGCCTCGCGCAACCCCAGCCCCAATCCGGCTCCGCATCCCGATACCCGCCTGGCCCAGGTTCCGCCGCCATCGGGCGTGCCTGCTCCGCCGGGCATGGCGCCGCCGCCACTGCCGCAAGGGCCCCCGGTCCCGTTGCCGCCACCGGGCGGAGCGACTCCCACGCCGATCATTCCGCCGGGAGGCTACATCAATCTCGACGAGCCTGATCGCGAAGCCATCCTCATCCCGCAGGTTGAAGAAACCCAAACGGGCCGCCTGAGCTTTGGCGTGGGCGTGAACTCTGAAGCGGGCGTGGTCGGGAACATCGTATTGGACGAACAGAACTTCGATATCGCCCGCTTCCCCCGGAGTTTCTCCGAGTTTGGGACTGGCTCGGCATTCCGCGGGGCCGGGCAGCGGCTACGCATCGAGGCCGTACCGGGCAGCGAAGTCCAACGGTACATGTTCACGTTCCGCGAGCCGTACCTGTTGGACACCCCCGTGAGCTTCGGCATCAATGCGTTCTACTTCGACCGCATTTATGAAGACTGGGACGAGCAGCGCATCGGCGGCAACATCAGCTTCGGCTACCAGATTCGGCCCGACCTTTCTGTCGGCCTCACGTTCCGGGCCGAGAACGTCAAAATCAGCGATCCGGCGCTCTTTGCCCCGCAAGAACTGCTCGACGTGCTCGGCGACAACGGGCTGTACTCGGTGAAGGCCAACATCATCCACGACACGCGCGATAGCGCGTTCCTGCCGACGGAAGGCCATTACATCGAACTGGCCTACGAGCAGAACTTTGGCGATTTCGATTTTGGCCGGCCGACCATCGAGGGCCGGCAATACTTCATGCTGCGGCAGCGGCCCGACGGATCAGGCCGGCACGTGCTGAGCCTCCGCGGCCGGGCAGGCATCACGGGCAGCCAAACGCCGATCTTTGAGAACTTCTTTGCCGGCGGTTTCTCCACCATGCGAGGCTTCGATTTCCGCGGAGCATCGCCCGTCACCCCAGAGGGTGTGATCGTTGGTGGTGAACTGATGCTGTTGGGGTCTGCCGAGTATATGTTCCCCATCACGGCCGACGATATGCTGCGGGGCGTGGTGTTCTGCGACTTTGGTACCGTGGAACGGGAGATTTCCATCGACGCAGACAACTTCCGCGTGGCGCCGGGTGTGGGCCTGCGTATCACCATCCCGGCCATGGGACCAGCTCCGATCGCCCTGGACTTTGCGTACCCGGTGTTGATGGCCGATGGCGACGACAAGCAGATCTTCAGCTTCTACGTAGGCCTGCTGCGGTAAGGTACCGTACAGCGGGGAACTGCTCGCAGGGCAAGTATAGGGCCGGTTCTACCCGCCGCGAATGATGGATGCGGCAATCATGGGGGTTCGACGGTTATCCGTCATTCCACCGGTCCCCCCGGGGCCCATTGAACCTCGGGTTCACTTGTTCCGGCTGGGGCGGACGCCGCGTTCCGTGTACGAACGGTATTCCTCGCGATACTGGGCGGGCGGGCGCGTGATCGTGCTCTCGCGCAGGCCGCGCAGCGCGTCGTCCTGGCCGCCGCTGCTGCTGGGACGAAGCCCCAGGTTCCGCAGCCGATTCCGAGCTACCTCGCCGGCCGCGCCCGGTTGCTTGGCCTGGTCCAGGTTCTGCTCCATCCGCCGCAGGAACTCCTGCGCTTCCGCCTTGCTCATGTTGATCCGCTTGAGGAGGTTGGGGTCGGGATTGTCCTTCGCCAACTCGTCGCGCAGGTGACGCAGCGCCAAGTCCGTGGCCTGGTTCGCGTACTGAAGATTAGGGTCTTCCCCGCCAGGCTGCTCGTTGGAAGCATGGGGGCGGGCTGCCGAGGGGTTGCCCTGGTTCTGGGCTCCTGTACCCGATTGCTGCGGCGGCCCGACATTCTCGCCGGCCTGCCGGCCC
>CAZEEG010000058.1:6715-7971 GCA_964511065.1 uncultured Pirellulales bacterium
TGTTGGCCTTGTTGGCCAGCGGGGTTTTGTTGCGGCTGCTGCCCGGTGCTCTGGCCGCTGGTTCCCTGGCCCTGGCTGGAATCGCCCTGCCGGGTCTGGGAGCCTTCGCCCGCCCGCTCGCCGGACTGGCCCGTCTTTCCGCCGGACTCGGTCTTGTTGCCGGCTTGCGAACTGTCTTCGCCCTTGCCGGCACCGGGGGCCTGCGAGGCACCTTCATCGGCGGCCGTGTTCTGGCCGGCCCCGCCGGTACCCTGCTGGTTGGCGCTTTGTCCGCCGCCGTCCTTGCCGCCGCCGGACCGATCGCCCGAACTGTCGCCTTGCGAGTCGGACTCGTGTTCGCTGTTGCTGGGCGACTGCGGATTGCCCGGATCGTTGGGCGTTTGCGGCGGCCCCTGGTCGTCTTGCTTGCCGGTCTTGGGCTTGGCATTTTCGTACGGTTTGGGGCTGCCTTTGTCGCTACCCTCGGGATTCCCGGCCCCGCCGGCGCCTTTTTCCAGGCTATCGTCACCGCCGGAGTTGGTGGCATCCTCGCCGCCCTCGGGACGGTTCATGTTCTCCTCGGAATTGAGCTTGGTCCGTCCGCCTTGGCCCTGGGACTGGTTGCCTTCCTTGGGCATGGCGTCGGGCGTATCGCGGCTCTCCTGGCTTTGCACCTTGCCGGCCTTCTCGCCGTTGGCGCCTTCGCCATGGTCGGGAGTTTCACTGCCCGATGCGGGGGCCTGGTCGTCCTTGTTGTCGAGCCGTTGTTGGCCGCCGCCTTGTTGCGGTCCGCCGCCCTTTTGCGTGCTGTTGCCACGCGGATCGTCCGACTGGTCGCCCGCGCCGGCCTGGTTGCCCGAGGGCGATTGCGACTGCTCACCGGGGTTGTTCTGACCCTGGCCGCCCTGGTTGCCCGAGGCTTGCTGGTCGCCGACTTGTGGCGACTGGCGATTGTCGCCGCCGGGTTGATGGCGGTCCGACGCAGCCTGCTGCCCGCCGCCTTGCTGCTGGCCACCCTGGTTGCCGGGCTGCGGCTGATCTTGATTGCCTTGATCGCCCTGGTTGCCTTGCTGCTGGTCTTGCGATGGCGAACCTTCCTCGGGCTGCTGCCGATCGCGATGCTTGAGCAGTTCTTCAATGACCTTGCCAGGGTCGCGGTTGGGGTCGATCGGCTCTTGCTGCTGGGAGCCTTGCGGATCGCCCTGCTGGTTCTGGGATTGTTGTTGGCCGGGGCCATCCTGGCCGTCGTTGGGCTTCTGGCCGGTTTGTTGCTGGCC
>CAZEEG010000058.1:8071-37085 GCA_964511065.1 uncultured Pirellulales bacterium
GTTGGCCGGGGCCATCCTGGCCGTCGTTGGGCTTCTGGCCGGTTTGTTGCTGGCCGTCCTGCTGTTGGCGCTGCTCGCCTGGTTGTGGCTCTTGGCCCGGCATGGGTTCGTTGCCTGGTTGGCCGCCGGGCTGTTGCATGGGATTGCGCTGGCCCTGGTTGGCCGGATCGTTCGTGCCCTCGGGGCGTTGTTGAGGCTGATTGCCGCCATCGGGCTGCTCGCCGGCCTGGGCATCGTTACCTTGCTGGGGATCGCCGGGTTGCTGGTTTCCCTGCTGTTGTTGTCCGCCGGGGCGGCCCTCGCCATTTTGCCCCTGCTGGTTTTGGCCCTGGTTGTCGCCCTGCTGGGGATCACCGCCCTGGTTCTGGCCGTTCTGAGGTTGGCCCTGCTGATTCTCCCCGGCCTGTTTTCCGCCTTGGCCCTGCTGTCCCTGGCCGTCCTGGTTCTGGGCGTTGGGATCCTGCTTGCCGTCCTGGTTTGGCTGGTTCTGGCGCTGGGCATCTTGGTCGGGCTTTTGCCGCTCGCCGTTCTGCGGATCGCGCATCGGCTGCTGGTCCTCGCCGGGCTGCTGCTCCGGCGGGGCAACAATCTTGATCCGCAGCGGATCGCTCTTGGTGGATTGTGCCTCGGGCTGCATGTTGTCGAAGGCCAGGGCCCAAAGCTGCACTTCGTCGCCGACTTCCAGGTTGTGTTCTTGCGGAACGAAGTTGTATTGGCCCTCGAACTGGCCGGGGTGAATCTGGTCCAGCAGGTTGTGCTTGAAAAGCACGCGGCCGCTGGCCTTGGCGCGTTCGCCAAGAACGGTCACGCGCGAGAGCGCGAAATCGGGGTCTTCAGCCACGATGGCCACGGCCAGTTGCCCGTTCAGCGGCACTTCCACCGACTTTTCTTGTGGCTGGCGAATGGCAACGACCGGTGGATCGTCGGGAATGACGTTGATCTTGTACCGGATCGGCCGCGGATTCTCGTGCCCTTCGCTGTTGGCAAAGCGAATCTGATAGCTATCGTGCTCGGGCTGGTTGCGTTCGCCGGGCCGGTTACTCAACCGCAGCGGGAAACTCACGCTGGCGGTTCGTCCCTGGTGGGTCATGCGCAGGTCGGCGCGGCCATCGCAGTTGAGGTCGAGCCAGGCTTCGCGGATTTCCTGGTTGGATTCGGCCTGGAGCGTCACCACCGTACCCACCAGGGCTTGGATATCGCCGCCCTCGGATGGCGGGCGTTCGCGGCCGGTGTACGCGGGGTACTTGTATTCCACGCGCCGCACGGTGATGGCCGGGGGCGTACGGACCGTCACCAGGTAGTCGGGGCTGCGGGCATCGCCGGCCTCAACGTGGTAACGGACCGATTCCTGCAAACCGTCCACCCCGCCGGGCAGCAGGCCTTCAAAAACGCCGGGCGACTTCTCGCTGAGGGTGATCCGCCGCTGGCTGATTCGCCGCTGGGCATCGACCGACGAATACACCACCTGCACCGGTTCGTTCTTCAGGTTATGCACTACTGCCTGAATGGAAACGTGCTGGTCGGTGAAGATCGCCGTATCGCCTGGCGTGACCTGGTGGATTTGTACCCGGGTGGGCGCGGCAACCGCTGCCCAAGGAGAAAACACCCGCTGGAAAGTTTGCAGCGGGTCCTTGGGCGAGAAGAACTTGTACATGGCCGCCAGGGCCATGATGCCCAGCAGCACGTAACCCAACCGGATGAGGCGGGAACGATCGACGTGGACTTCGGTATCGACTTGGGCAAGCCGAGTGGCGGCCTGCGCCTCCACGGCTTCGATCACGGCCGCGGGCGCGGCGTTGCCGCTGTTGCGCAGCAGCAGCAGGTTGACCAGCGAGTTCTTGAGCGACGGCAGATTCTGTTCGATGGCCAGCGCGGCGTAGACGGCGTTGACCCTCCGCAGCAACAGCGGCACGATAACACGCACCGTGTAATACCCGCCGCCAGCCACGATCCCCAACAGGCAGAGCCACCGCCCCAATGTACCCAGCGGCATGATCCAATGATCGACCACCACAATGGCCAGCAGCGCCGCCAACAAACCCGCCAGCAGCATGACCACGTGCGTGGCGATCTCCACCCACTTCACCTGTTTGCGGGTTCTTCCAAGCTGCTGCTCGATGTAACTGCCGTAGGCGATCGTTGATTGGCCGCGGCCCGAGGAAGAAACATCCTGTGGCTGCTTGACGGGGGCGGTCGCCATGACGGGTATCTCCTGCGAATCGTCCGGCTACCGCAAGTGCGGCTGCCAGGAGCGATGGATTGCGCGGAACGGTTGCGCGTGCCAACCGCAGATCGAGGGCATCCGGAAGTAGCGAATCCGGTGCCGGCCACGGTTACGCTCGCGCGAATCCCCCTCGCGAGAAGGCGATAGCCCCCAGCGCACGCGGGAACCGCCGCGCGGTGGGCGCGCACCTCCACGAAGGTATCAACTATAAGTATAGACGCACGCGAAGCGGATTTGATCCCACCGGCTCAGAAACTTGTGCGTAAATGGCCCGTCGCTAAACACTTGCGGCCTCCCGCTGTGTCCGGCGCAAAGGCAATCGTGTAGCGAAGTTGCGGTAATTACGCGGGTGGTCCCGCCCCCGCGGCACTGGCCCCACGGCGGGTGACCGGCCGGTGCGCGGCGGACCCAGGCGAAGGCCCAGTTGGCTGGTCTGGCATTCCACCCCCCACGGCTTGATGGTTCGACCAAGCGCGTAACAATGGCGGGCGTTCCCCTGCCCGCAGCGCCGCCAGGCGCCCCTGTTGCTACGCAAATCGAGTGAACCAGCCATGCCACCTGTCCAACCGCACGCCAGCCGATCTCCCGACCCTCTGTTGCCCGGTGCGATTGCCGTTGTAACGGGCGGTGCCGACGGCATCGGCCGCGCCACGGCTAAGCTGCTAGCGGCGCATGGGGCGATCGTATACGTGGGGGATTTGAATCCCCTGGAGGAAAACCAAGCCAAGTTCGCCGCCTGGGGGATCAAACAGTTGGTGTGCGACGTCCGCCGCGAAGACGACGTGGCCAACCTGATCGAACAAGCCGCGCGGCCGCACGGCCGACTCGATATCCTGGTGAACAATGCCGGCATCGGGCTGGTAAAGCAAATTCCCGACGTCACCGAGGACGAGTGGGACCGTGTCCTCGATACCAATCTCAAGGGGGCCTTCCTCGCCGCCAAGCATGCCATTCCCTGGATGCGCACTGCGGGCGGCGGTTCCATCGTCAACGTATCGAGCAACGCGGGATTGCTTCCCAGGGCGCACGATCCAGTGTACTCCACCAGCAAAGGCGCGCTGGTGGCCTTCACGCGGAGCCTGGCCTTGTGCCACGCCGTGGACCGCATCCGGGTGAATGCCGTGTGCCCTGGACCGGTGGGCGATACCGGCATGATGAACGCCGACATCGCAGCGGCGCCGGATCCCGCTGCCCTCGTTGCCGGCATGATCGCAGCCAGCCCATTGGCCGCCGCGTTCAACCGGATGATCACGCCCGAGGAAGTTGCCCACTCCATCCTCTACCTGTGCAGCGAAGCTGCGGCGATGGTGACGGGCACCATGATCGGTATCGACGGCGGCAAGTCGCTGGGCGTTCCTCCCAAGCCCAGCTCGTAACAAGCAGGCGTCCCTGACCTGCCAACTTCTTCAAGATGCCTCCCCTGCGCATGGCATGGCGATCTGAATGCGCAGCGGCTGCTCTTATGCTGCCGCTGCGCAGCGAAACAATCTCGATCCATACGTCGCAATTGACGTACATGCCGGGAGTCCGTTCATAACCTCCGCTCAATAAACGTGCTTTGATGGCGCAAGAGGCGAACGATTTGCATAGCGGACGTTCCGCGCATGCACTGGGGAGGTTACGCCGCCACGCGATGGTGAAGGATGCCGTACCGCATTATGGCAAGCTATATGCCTGGCCGTCTGATCGTGAGCCCATATAGATCAAAGTTTCTTCCGTGGCATAGTTCTTGACCGGTACCACGCGCGTATCGCCAAAGACGAACTGCGTGACTCCGGGATGCCAACTGCCGAAGTAATAGTTAGCGACGGCTTCCGGTTCCTGATCGGGCCGCCAGTTGGCAGTCGTTTGGGCGGGAGTATCGGCCCGCTGGGCCAGGCCGTTCACCAGGCCCCCTAGCGCACGGACGCCGCCGTAAGCGGTGTAATAAGCTACCCCCGGCGGCGGCCAGTCGAACGTGCTGGTTCCGATCCGCTGCGGCGTGATGTGTTTTTCGCCAATCAATGCCGTGTAGCTCATGCCGTCGGTCACGCCGCCAACCGAAACGCGGGAAGTGACGCGGTCGTTCTCGGTCTGGATATATCGCAGCGGATTGATGATGGTACCGGCCGATCGCAAGGAATAGGTGTCATGGGCATAAGTCATCAATACGGTCCCCGGCCCGCCAGAACTCGAATAAAACTCATCCGGCAAGGTCACGGCGCCGATCGCCGCGTAATCGGTTGCCTGGCAGCCATCAAAGGTGGAACCGGCAACCGTGCGGAAACCTCGGGTGGGGCAGTACGTCACGTCGGAACGAAATTCCTTATGAAGGGTCAGGTTGGGTTCGGTGCTTGAGGCCACGTGCAGCGTCAAACTGTTGTAATGCGCCTGGAATTCCATCATGGGCCACAGCAGCGCCATCCAGGAATGACAGTAGCCTGTGTATCCCACTCCAAACGGTGGGATCTGCTCGCTGTTGCGGTCGGCATAGACCTGCACGGCGGTTCCCAACTGCCTGAGATTGCTGGCACAGTTGGCCCTGCGAGCTGATTCGCGGGCTGCCTGGACGGCGGGCAGCAGCAAGGCGATCAAGATGCCGATGATGGCGATCACCACCAGCAGTTCGACCAGGGTGAAACCTGGCCGAAAGCGCATACGTCGATACCCCATCACAAATGCTCCTCGGTGAAACAGAACGGAAGGACGGATCGCGGGGCGGGCGACGGGGCGAGAGGCGCAGGTAATGTAGCGCGGCGCGATGGGTGCTGGCGGCGACTGGAACCTGCGCGCTTCGAGGGCTTGGCCGTCGGCCATTCCAGCACAGCCGCCGTGAGTCGAGGCCGCGGGGCCCCGCAACAATCGGCGGCAAATCAGCCGAGGCTTTCCGCTATGCAGACGCGGTGCCAAAACTGACGGGACCTTCGCACCGTGTCCGGGAAATGCCGTCATTACCGCGAGAAAACGCTGAAAAATGAGCAGGTCGCGGGAACGCAGCAGCCCATGCGGCCCGCGGGGCCGCAAACGTTTACAGCAGCGCTTGCCCAGCAGGCGCGCAGGGGGTTAGCATCGCCATGCGATGAGCGTGTCGACCGCATTGCGATTGAACCGCCGGCCTAATGGATCCGGTACCATGCCAGCGGCGGACGGATGCCACGGAACCATTTACCGACCAGGGACCAGCTTTCCTGTTTTCTTCTTGCCAGGCCAACCATGAAGATTGCCGAGATTCGACTGCATCGCTTGATTGGTGGAACCGTTGATGGTGGTTGGCCCGAGGGCCATGAACCCGAGGATGATCTGCATACCCTCGTTGAAGTCGTTACCGACGAAGGCCTCATCGGCGTGGGCAGCATCTTCACCAGTTATGGCCTGGCAGCAGCGGCGGTCGAGTTCCTCCGCCCGCTTTGGGAAGGCGAATGCGCCCTGGAGCCGGAACGCGTCTCGGAAAAAATGCGGCAGTCGTGCTTCTGGCAGGGACGCGGCGGAACCGTTGAACATGCCATCTCCGGAATCGACATTGCCCTGTGGGATGTATTCGGCAAGGCGTGCGGGCAACCGGTATCGCGCCTGCTGGGCGGCTGCTACCGCGACCGGATCAAACCGTACGGTTCAATGCTGTTCGAGGAACCCGGCAAACTCCGCGACAACTTGCTGGCGACCCTCCAACGAGGTTTCCGAGCCATCAAGCTCGGCTGGCGCCCCTTCGGCCGCACCGGCGACCGCCGTTACGATGAGCTGCTGGTTCGCACCGCCCGCGAAACCGTGGGCGAAGATGTCGATCTGCTGGTCGATGCCGGCGGCAGTGAGCAGTTCTGGCCGCACGGCTTCAAGTGGGCCGTGAACACGGCCAGGATGCTGGCCGACTACAACGTGGGCTGGTTTGAAGAACCGCTGCCGCCTGATGACATCGACGGATACGTAGCGCTGCGGGAACACAGTCCCGTGCCGATTGCCGGCGGCGAAGTGCTGACGCGGCGGCAGGCATTCCTGCCGTGGATCGAGCGGCATGCGGTCGATGTGATTCAGCCCGACACCACCAAGTGCGGCGGCCTGACGGAAGCCCGCCGGATCGCGTGGGCAGCGCATGACCACAACATTCAGTTCGTGAGCCACGGGTGGAACACGGCCGTGGGCGTCGCGGCCGATCTGCACCTGGCGGCGGCCCTGCCGGTGGCGCGGTTCGTGGAGTATCTCACGCCGGCCCCCTATATCGAGGACATCATCACCGAACCGTTTCGGCTGGACGACCAGGGCTACCTGACCATTCCCACCGCGCCAGGGCTGGGAATCGAACTCGACCCAGCGGCCCTCCGCCGATTTGCGGGCAGCTAATGGAACGCTTCCCTGGAGACAGAAGCGCCCGTTGGGGGGCCGCTTTGGAAATTGGGCAAAGCGGAGCAGCCCCGGGGGACCACTTTACGCCGCAATCCGGCAACCACCGCCTGGGATAATCACCCGGCTCGCGTCGCGTGGGCGCCGATGGCCGGTAGGCCGCGTCTCGTGCTGACTGCGCGGTGCCCTTGAACGGTGGTCGCCGTGTTGCTTGATCCCGTGCCTCGGTTGTTGCCCGTTGGTTATGCGGCGGCGCGGCGCGCTTTAACGGTGGTCGCCGTGTTGCTTGAGGCGGGGCCGTTCGGGTAGGGCCGCGGCTTCGTTAGCCGCAGCGTCATTGGGCTCTGCCTCGTTGTCGTCGCCTGGTTGTTGCGGTGCGCCCTCTTCGGCGGGGGCCTGCGGGTCGGCACCGGCTTCACCCTGCGGTTGCAACGGCGGGTTGATCGTCAGGCGGCCTCCTTGGTGCATGACGGCAGGCGCGGTCTTGGCGAGCAGATCGCAATCGAGCACATCGACGATGGTATGCCCTTGGACCCATAGCTGGGCCGCGCCGTTATCGCCCAGCAGGCACCCTTCGATGATGGCTCTGGACGAACCCGCGACAGCGATTCCGCTGCGGCCGTTGCCTCGGCAGACGAGGCCACCCAACAGGCAGCGGTCAACCTTATCATTGACATTGATGCCGTCGAGCAGGAAACCTTGCACGATGAGGTTGGAAATGACCACGTTGTTGACGTGGTAGAGCGTGATGCCAACCGGATGCCAGGCCAGGCTCAGGTGGTAATCCTCCGGCAGCTTGTTGGGTTCCAGCCGCAGGTAGATACTTCCCTCGTAATAGCCCCAGTGCAGCGGCGGCAGTTCGATCGGCTGATCGTCGTCGAACTCGACGCGCGGCAACGGCTTGCCGTCGAGAAACAACATCTGGTACGGGCCGCGCTTCCGCAACGGCAGTGCGTAAATCTTGCCCAGGTAATGCCGCCAGAACTCGGGCGGGATGGGCCGCGAGCCATCGAGGATCGCCCCACCACCGTCGATGGTGAAGGCCTGTTGCGGCGTGCCACAGTGTGCGGCCGTTTGAAGCGTGACCGATTCGTAGTATGGCACGCCCGTGTCGGCCATGATAATGCGGTCGCCCTTGCGGACGATCCGCAGCGCGTGTTCCAGGCTGGGGACCGGCCCGGAAACCAGGCCAGGCTCGGGCACCAACCCATCGTAGTGCGGACTGCCGCTGACGTTGTTGACGAAAATATCGCGGGCCGCAACCGGAGCCGAAGTGGCCAGGCCAACGGCCGCTGCCAGCACCAGCGGCCAGAAAGCGGTTCTCGCCGGGCGACTCTGGGGCCGAATTCGGCCGCCGGGCAGCAGCAGCTTTGCCAGCAGCCCGGGGGGCGTAAGCACCGGGCGGGCCCTTCGCGAGCGCGGACGTGTTCCCTGCACACTCCAGAGCCGCAGTAACCAGGGCATTTTCACGGAGCTTTCCTTACAAGTCGGATAAGCGGAACGCAAACTTAGAACGAAGGGTGCAACGCGGCTGATTCCCCAGGTGTGTTGTACCCACAGGCCAGCGCGTGGCAATTCCGGCAACCCCGCCCAGGATAGCCCGCGCGATCATCATCAGTGGCCATCATCAAGAGAAAGTGTAGCATGCGAGCGCGCGGGGGAGGCGTCGGGTCGTGGCCGCCGCCCAGGTGGAACGCGCGGTGTGCAGCGCGCGGAGGATGCCGGTAGTATCCTTGGCGTACGGGGACTTGGCATCCATAATGAACTGTGCCCTTGACCAGGGAAATGCCTCGCTGAACCTTTTCTTACTCGGTACGTGTTCATGGACCACAACGACCGCCGAGAGATCAACGCCGACACGTTCGACATTGGCGAGAACCAGCCCACGCCACCGTTGACGGCCCAGCGCTGGTTCCGCGCCGCGATGGTCTTGCTGGTGCTGGCAGGAATCGCGGCCGTGGTGGTGTACACGCAGGGCGATGCATTCATGGCAAGCTGGTACGCCAGCCGGGCCGAAGCCAAGGCCGACGATGGCGATTACCAGGGGGCGATCGCAGACATCAACCATGCGATCAAGCAGACGCCCGACAACATCGGCCTGTATCTCCGCCGCGGCCGGTACTGCATGGAGGTGGAACCGCCCGACCTGGAACAGGCCATCGCCGACTTCACCCACATTCTCGATCAGGATGACGGCTACGCCATTGCTTACCTGCTGCGCAGCACGGCCTACCAGCGCATGGCTTTCCGGATCGACGACCAGGAACGGGCGGCCGAACTGCACACCCAGGCCATTGCCGACCTGGAACGGGCCAGGCCCCACATGCCCAAGGAAGACCCAACGCTGCTCAACCACCTGGCGTACTCGCGGGCGTTGGCAGGCACCGATCTGGACGAGGCCCTGCAGGAAATCAATATCGTGCTCAAGCACGTCGATGCCGAAGGCCTGCTGCAGAAGGTTCAACGGAAGCCGGTTCACGTCAACGACTTGATTCGGGCGCGCGAGATTCTCGCCTATCTCGACACCCGCGGCTTTATCCAGCACTTGCGGGGCGAACAAGAAGCAGCCTTGCAGGATATGGAACTGACCATCGACCTGTACCTGGCGACCAGCCAGGACCTTGTCGAGCGCGTGGCCGACCGTTCCCGCCGCGATAACCTGCAGCAGCAACAAGACGAACTCTACTCCGTGCTGTTGCACCACCGCGGCCTGGTCCACCAGGCACTGGGTCATGAAGAGCAGGCCCAAGCCGATCTGGATAAGGCCCAGGAGTTGGGCTACGATCCCAAGGCCGGCGTGTACTAGACAGCCGCTGCACGTCAGTCGGCTATGCCCAATGCCAGGTGTGCATGCCCCCCGGTGCAGCGCGATTGCTGCAAGCGCGCATCGATCCACTGCGGATCAATACGACCGCCAGAAGCCCGGCACCAGCAGGACCAGCACCGGGAAGATTTCGAGCCGCCCGAGCATCATCAGCAGCACGAACAGCAGCTTGGTGGGCTGGCTGAAGTGAGCATAGTTTTCGGTGGCTGCGATGGTTCCCAGGCCCGGCCCCACGTTGTTCAGCGTGGCGGCCACGGCCGAGGCGCTATCAATCAGCTTGTTTTCCAGGTTGCTGCTCTCGCGACCAGTGGACCAGGTGGAATCGGGCTCAAACGAGATCACAAACACCCAACTAAAGATGAAGATCGTCAGGATCAGGCAGAAGTAGACCAGGATATTCTTGCGCAGGTGGGGGTCTTCAATCGCCTGCCCGCCGATGCGCAGCGACCGCACCACGTTGGGGCGGTACGACTGCTCAATTTCCAGCCGCAGGATCTTCACGAACATCACGTGCCGGATCACCTTGATGCTGCCGCTGGTGCTGCCGGCGCACCCGCCCACAAAGACCAACAGAAACAACAGCCCTCGGCTGAAATGGTTCCAGCGATTGAAATCGGCGGTCGCATAGCCTGTGGTGGTGAGGATCGAAACCACCTGGAAAGTACTGTAGCGCAGGGCATGTCCAATTTGCTCCGCGGGCGGCGGGGGCTGGGGGTCTTCGGGCGCGACGGGGCTGCCGGTGACAATCTCGGCCTGGCTGATCGGCGTGAAATCGCCACTGGCCAAGCCGGCACTCATGATCGCCGCGCTGGCCAGCACCATGATCGTGATATAGGTCCGCCACTCTGTATCGGTGAGCAGCCGCCAGGCCCGCCCAATCAGCACAAAATACAACAATGTGAAGTTCGTGCCGCCCAGGATCATGAAGATCAGAATGTTCGTTTCGATCCAAGCGGCGTCGTACTGCTCGGGATGCAGCGCGAAGTGGCCGATGCTGTTGTTATAGGTGCTGAATCCCCCGGTGGCTAACGTGCCAAACGCATGGCACAGCGCGTCGAACAGCGACATGCCGCCGGCCAAGAGCAGCAGGGTGAGCACCCCAACCAGCGTCAGATAAATGCCCACAAAGGCCCAGGCCGTATGTTGCATCCGTGCCTGGGAACCTTCCTTGCTGGGGCCGGGCATTTCCGTCCTCATCAGCGCCTTGCCGGAGGAACCCTGCCCCAGCACGGCCACAAACAGCACGATGATCCCCAGCCCGCCCATGAACTGGCTGCTCGACCGCCAGAACAGGATGCAGCGGGGCACCAGTTGCGGGTTTTCGACGTCCTTGAGGACCGTGGCCCCGGTGGTGCTGAAGCCCGACTGCGATTCAAACAGCCAATCGCTGACGTTCATCGGTACCGGGCGGCCCTGGTCGTCGACACCCCGGGCGGTCTGGCTGATGGCATAAGGCAGCGCTCCCAGCAGGGTCGCCATCACCCAGCTCAAGCCCACAACCGCCATCGCCTCGCGGCGAAACAGTTGCTCGGACCGGCTGCGGTGGCCCAGCAGTCGCATGGTCACCGCGCACACGATGGCGGTGGCAATCGAAACCGCTAGCGCTATGAATCCCCTGGCCTCAAACTGCGCCACGCCGCTTAGCGCAGGGAACGCCCAAGGCAGGCTGAACGCCATCGCCACCGCGATCAAGAAACAGACCGTGCTCAGGTAATAAACAACCAGGCGTACGTTCATCGTTGGGCTCGTAAGCACCCCGCAGGGGTCGCGGGCGGCACCGCCGTGGTTACCGCATGCTGCGAGAATCGACCTCGCCGCCAAAGTGTGCCAAGGTGGCCGCCTCGGAGTTCTTCTCGACCAGGATCAGCACGGTATCGCCGGGACGGAGGCGGTCTTCGGCTCCCGGTACCTTGGCATAGTTGTCGCGCATCATCGCGACCAACAGGCAGCCGTGCGGCAGATGCAGGTTCCTGAGGGATTCGCTGGTGGCGGAGACGCCCGGCAGCACTTCGACCTCCAGAATGCTCACATCGCCGTCACCGCCCAGCGGCCTGCGCGAAATCACCGCCCCGGTATTCAGAAAGCCCATCACCTCCTTGGCCATCACCTGGCGCGGACTGACCACGTGATCGATCCCGAGTTTGCCGACCACGTTGCCGTAGTCGGGCCGCCCGACAATGGCCAGGATGGTTGCGGCCCCCAGTTCGCGCGCTTCCACCCCGGCCATGATGTTGTCTTCGTCGTCACCCATGCAGGCTGCAAAGAAATCCGCCTTGCCCACGCGCTCTTCTTCCAGGTCAACCCGGCGGGTTGCATCGCTGTGGACAACAGTGGTATGCCGCAACTGATTGGCGAGAAACTCGCAGCGATCGCGGTCGCGCTCCATCAATACTACCGTGAATCGCTGGCCGGCCAACGCCCGGGCCAGGTGCAGGCCTGTCTCCCCGCCGCCGGCGATCACGACATGCTGCCGCGGCGGTTGGTGCCGCTGGAACCAGTTGCGGACCGCATCGATGTCTTCGCGCGTGCCGATCAGCGTGATCTGGTCGCCTTCCTGGAGGTGGTCTTCGGCCGTGGCCAGCTTGATGCGATTCTCGCGAAGGATCGAGCCGATCCGCACGCCCCGCGGGAGTTTCAACTCGTTCAGCGGGACCAGCGTGGCTTTGGTCTTGGGCTCGACGCGAACTTCCTGTACTTCCAATTCGCCACGGGCGAACATCTCGATGGCGATGGAACCGGTGCGGCGGATGGCCCGAGCCAGTTCCATGGCCGAAAGGTGTTCCAGGCTTAGCATCCGGTCGATGCGGAAGTGCCGCTGGTAATCGAAGGTGCTGGCGTCGCGCAGCACCGACGAATACACCCGGGCCAGCGTGCGGCGGGCCCCCATCGCCTTGGCAATGCTGGCAGCCACCAGGTTCACTTCGTCGCTGCGGGTGACGGCCATGCAGATGTCGGAGTCGAGGACTTCGGCCTGGAACAGCACGCTCGATTGCGATGCCGAACCGACAACCACCTTGGCGTCGAGCGATTCGTTGGCCATGCGGGCCCGCTGGGGATCGCTATCGACCACCGTCACGCTGTGCCCGTGCCGGCACAACATGCTGGCGATGGAGAACCCAACCGTACCCACCCCGAAGACGACAATCCTCATCGCGATGGTTCTTCCGGATTGGAGGCGGGGGAATCACCCGAGAGCGGCTTCCACGGCACGCGCCCCTTGGTGTTGAGGCATTCGTCGGGGATGCGAAGATCGTCCAGCACGCGGCCTTCCAGCACCGTCTCGCGGACAATCCGCGGCACGTCGGAAAGTTGGACCCGGCCGTACCAGATTCCCTGCGGGTAGATCACCAGGGCCGGCCCATACTCGCACTGGTCCAGGCAGCCGGCCTGGTTGACACGGGTCAGGTGGTCGGGGCCGACCTGGCGTTTCACCTCGGCCTTGAGCGCATCGCGCAGGGCGGCCGAAC
Organism: uncultured Pirellulales bacterium; assembly: GCA_964511065.1. Classification (GTDB taxonomy): domain Bacteria; phylum Planctomycetota; class Planctomycetia; order Pirellulales; family S012-138; genus CALBRZ01. The sequence goes on from CAZEEG010000058.1 coordinate 20,901, forward strand.
CCTGGGGATCGCAACAACCCCGCGAGTGGCCCGGAGCCCGGCGGTTACAACAGACAAACACGTGGCAATGAAACGCAGGCATGGGCTCCCCAGTGGTGAACGCGCGATGCCGGCACATCGGCTTGGGCGGCTGGCGCACGCCAAGCGATGGAACGAACAGACGCCGGCAGCCCCTCTCTCTGCTGGAATTGTAGGTTTCAGCCGCCCGCACACAACCGGCTATCCCCGGCCGGCCCGGCAACGATGCCGAACGTTTGCATGCCATATCCTGGCAGGGTAGCATCGCCGAAGACGGTTACCACGCCGCGGCGCGACGAACTGATTCTGCTGTTTCCCTGGGAGGTTGCCCTATGTCCTCGTTCACTCGCCGCCAAATGTTGAAGGCATCGGCCGCGGGCTTATTGGCTCCGGCACTCTTGGGAGCACGGCCCGTTTTCTCGCAGGATGCTGGCCCTTACCAGGGGGCGAAACTCGTAGCGGGCGAACCGCCGCTGCCCAAGGCCGGTTCGTTCACCGTGGCGGTGCTGCCCGATACGCAAAAGTACAGCGATCGCTTTCCCGAGCAATTCAAAGCGCAGACCGCCTGGCTGGTTGAGCAGCGCCAGCGGAGGAACATTGCCTGCGTACTGCACCTGGGCGACATCACCGACCACAACACGCCCCGCGAATGGGAGAATGCCAAGGCAGCCCTGACTCAACTCGATGGCCAACTGCCGTACTTCCTGGCGTTGGGCAACCACGACTACAGCGAGAACGGCCGCTGTGTGGACCGGACCACGCATTTCAACGAGTACTTCCCGTTGGCCAAGTACCGCGAGTTGCCCACCTTCGGCGGCGTATTCAGCGACGAGCCCAATCAACTGGAAAACAGCTACCACCTGTTCTCCGCGGGCGACCGCGACTTTCTGGTGATCTCGCTGGAATTTGGCCCGCGGAACGAAGTGGTGCAGTGGGCCAGCGAGGTTGCCGCCAAGCATAAGGATCGGGCGGCCATCCTGATTACCCACGCCTACATGTATTACGACGATCGCCGCTACGACTGGAAGCAATACGGCGCCGAGCAGAAGTGGAACCCGCACTCCTATGGCGTGGCCAAGTCCACCGGCGATAATGTGAACGACGGCGAGGAGCTGTGGCAAAAGCTCATCAGCAAGCACGAAAACTTCGTGCTCACGCTCAACGGCCACGTGCTGGGGGATGGGCTGGCCCGGCTGACTTCGGCCACGCCGAGCGGTCGCAACGTGGAGCAGGTCCTGGTCAATTACCAGATGAAGCCCAACGGCGGCGATGGCTGGATTCGGCTATTGGAGTTCCGGCCCGACGGCAAAACCGTGCAAGTGTACGATTACTCGCCCACGCTCAAGCAGCGCAACGAAGCGCCAAGCAACCAGTTTGCCATGACGCTCTCACGGCCCGGGCAAGCATAGGGATCATTCGCGGAGTTGCCCGATCGACGTGGGTACCCACCACGCACGGCTCGGGAGAGCCGTGGCACGCCTAGAACAATGCGGCGCGACGTACCCGTAGGGCCGATTCCACCGGCCGATTGACGGCACGGGATACCACGCTTGGTCGTGCCGTGAGCAGAACGCCAAGAAACCGCGTTCCGCCCGGCAACTGCCGGATGTACGGTTAGCGCCGCGCATTGCTCACAAGTGCCACGGCACGCCAAACAGAAAGCCGCCCGGCACGTTGGCACCGGGCGGCTTTGAGATTGACATGATTGTTGTCCGCGCGGGGGGCCGTTCCTGGCGGCTAACGCCATGTGGTCCCCCGTGTGAACATTTCTACAGGCGGCGTTCGAAGCACGACCGGCTGGGCGTGCAGTTCTCGCGGTCCACCACGCCGCCATCGGGGCCGAACTGGCCTTGGTTGCGGTTGCACCAGCAGTAGCCGTCGCCCATGGGGGCTACCGGATCATCGGCCGGGTTGAGCAGGCCGGTGATGAACATGCCCTTGCTCAGCAGATGCAGGCATACCGGCGGTTGGATCACGTTGAGATCGCGTTGGTTGGCCATCTTCAGAAGCCTCCTGTCTCGTGACCGGCGGCGCGGAGGATAGCCCGCTTCACCGCCACGCGGGCGAGTTGAACCTTGTAAGCGTTTTGCGAAAGCGGCGTGGCCCCGCGCACGGCCGCCTCGGCTGCCGCTTCCGCGGTGACCTCGTTCACGCCGTGCCCCAGCAGGGCCTGGCGGGCTTCCGCACTGATCCAGGGCGTGGGCGCCACCTGGCCCAGCACAATCCGGGCATCGGTGACGCGGCCGCCTTTGATCTGCAGGGCCGCCGCGGCGGAAGCCATCGGCACTTCTGGGCCGCAGCCCTGCTTCACTTCGTAAGTTGCGTTGGCCATGCCCGAGGAGGGAATCACCACGTCGGTCACCAGTTGGCTGGGCAGCAGCACGTTCTCGCGCTGGTTCTCATCGCGCGGCGTGCGATAGAACTCGCTCAGCGGGATTTCCGTCTGCCGGTCGGGTTCGGGGCCCAGCACCCGCACCACTGCCCCCAGCGCGATCAGCGCCGGAGCCAACCGCGAGCCACTGACAAACTTGGCCGGGCCGGCGTTGTTGAAGATGGCGTGGTAACGGTTGTCGCCCTCGGCCACCAGCGCGCCGCGCTTGGCCAGCAGGCCAAAACCGTTGCGGAAGTACCAGCAGACCGGCCGCCGGCACAGGTCGCCGCCGATGGTGCCCTGGGCCGCCAGTTGCATGCTGCCCAAGTTGGCAATCACCTGGCGGACGGCGGGAAACTCGTCGAGCAGCGGGCTGTCGTGGACATCGTCCAGGTTGGTCACCGCGCCGATTTCCACACCTTGGCTGGTGCGGCGGATACCCCGCAGCGAAGGTACCTCTTTGATGTTCACCACGCGATCAGGCGTGATGATCATGGCCTTCATCAGGCCGACGAGATCGGTCCCGCCAGCCAGAATCTCGGTCTTACCCCACTCGGGCGAGAGGAGCTCAAGCACCTCCGCCTCGGTGGTGGGCGCCGCGTATTGGAACGCTTTCATGGATGAACTTCCTTTGGTTGACTACAGGCTTGTACCAAGGGGGACCGGGCACCACCTGCCTTGCCCGCCGCAGCTAGCACTCGGCGGTTCCGAGCGGCAAGCAGGCGGCAGGGGGAAACCCGGCCTTCCAACCGGAAACGGGGTTAGCCCTTGCCCAATGCGGCAAGTACGCGGGCCGGGGTCAGCGGCAGCACCGGGACGCGAACACCTAGCGCGTTGCACACCGCGTTGGAAATCGCCGCGCCCGGCGAAATCACTGGCGGCTCGCCCAATCCGACGATCCCGCGGTTGTACTCGCTTTCCGGCTCGTACAACTCCACCACGATCTCGCCCACGTCGCCCAGTCGCGGGAGCTTGTAGTCCGACAGTTCCGCGTTGATGAACTTGCCGGTCTTGTTGTCCATGATGCGTTCTTCGAACAGGGCGTAGGCAATGCCCATGATCGCCGCGCCGTGAATCTGGCTCGTCGCCAGCTTGCGGTTGACGACCAGGCCCATGTCCTGCACGGCGACGAACTTCTTGACCCGGACCACGCCGGTCTCGCGATCAACTTCCACCTCGACCATCTGCACGCCGGCAGCGCCCGAGCTGGAAAGGTTCGTCTCCGTCTGGCCTCGCTGGTAGTTCCCCTGGGCCTCGATCGGCTTCATCCCCAGCAGGCTGCAGGCTTCCTTCCAGGAGACGCTCTTATCCGGGTTGCCAATCACCTGGATACGGCCGTTCTTGGCTTCCAGCTTGTCGGCCGCGGTCTCCAGCTTGGGAGCCACCTTCGCCAACAGCATGTTCAAGGCTTCCGTGGCGCCGCGACGGTTGGATTCCGACACGCCGCCCACCGTGGTGCTGCCGCCCGAGGGACCGCTGACCGGCAAGGCCGACGAGCCGATGTTCACCTTGACGGCCTCGACCGGCAGGCCCAGGGTTTCGGCAACCACCATCGCAATCACGGTACGGGTGCCGGTGCCCAGGTCCTGGCTGGCGAGGTTGGTTTCCACGCCGCCATCGGGATGGATTTTCACCGTGCACGACGAGTTGTGGGCGGCGCCACCCCAGGTGTGGATCGCCATTCCCAAACCGGACACCACGCCGTTCTTCTCTTGTCCCTTGCCGTGCGGGTGCCACTTGGCTTTCCAGTCCATCAGCCGGGCCGCGACCTTCATCTGATCGGCGTACACCTCGGCCTTGTCGTTGGTCACGCTCGGCAGGTTGCGCAGGAACACGTCGTAGCTGTCGATCCCCAGCGCCCGGGCAACATCGTCATAAGCCGTCTGGCTCATGGCGCAGCCTTGCGGGTGGTTGGGCGCCCGCCAAGCCCGGGCCGGGCCCGTGTTGGTACGGATGCTGGTCGCCACGCGGCGGCGGTTGGGGGGATCGAACACGTAGGGGATCACCGTCTGGCTCACCGGGGCGCCGGCCGGGCCGTTAGTGCCCCAGTGGTGTGAATCCCAAACCTTCACTACGCCGTTCTTGTCGGCACCGATCTTCACTTTGATGAAGCCCGAGGGGCGATTGCCCGCCGTCTTCAACTCCAAGTCGCGGTCCAGCATCAGCTTGACCGGGCGGCCGGTGCTCTTGGCCAACTGGGCGGCCGCCACGCTCCAGGGATCGGCCTGGAACTTGCTGCCAAAACCGCCGCCAATGTAATCGCACACCACCGTCACATCGCTGGCCGCCAACCCCAGCGGGCTGGCGAACTGCGGGCCGGTGCCCGAAACGTTCTGCGTGGAGTGGTACACGATCAGCTTGTCGCCGTCCCACACGCAGGTCGAGCCGTGCGGCTCCAGGCACATGTGGGTGATGACGTGGATACCGTACTCACCTTCGACCACCACGCCTTCGTTTTCGCACTCCTTGAACAGCTTTTCGAAGTGCGCATCTTCGTCGTCCACGTCGTCGGGTGTGCGGACGTTGCGGCCAGCCGAACCGGTGCGCTCGGCTTTCTCGGCGGCAGCCAGGTCGGCATCGTCCACGTAAAATTCCAGCGGCTCCAGGTCCAGTTTAATGGCCTTGAGCCCTTGGGCGACGGCACCCTCGGTTTCGCCGGCCACCACGGCCAGGATATCGCCTTCCCAGAGGATTTCGTCGTCAGGGTTTTTGAGGACTTCCACGGCGACCACACCCGGTACCTTCAGCGCAGGCGCGGTGTCGATCGACTTGACTTTACAGTGCGGCAGGGGGCTACCCAGCGCCCGGGCCAGCAACAACTTGTCGGGCACCACATCGTAGGTGTACTTGGCGGCGCCACTTGCCTTTGCGACAGCATCGATGCGGTCGGGGCTGGTGCCCAGCAGCGACGCCGTACCCTGTTTGGGCCACTCAATGTTCGCCATCAGGAACCTCCCTTCACGCACTGGAGTGCGGCTTCGATCACGTCGTAGTAGGTGCCGCAGCGGCACAGGTTGCCGTTAAGCCCCTGGCGAATCTGTTCTTCGGTGGCATTGGGGTTCTTGTCCAGAAACGCCCGAACCGCCACGACAAAGCCGGGGGTGCAGAAGCCGCACTGCTGGGCATCGGCCTTGGCGAAGGCTTTCACCACGGTGTCGGGCTTGTCGCCGCCCAGGCTCTCCACCGTCTGAATCTTCTTGCCCTTGCAGTCCATCGCCAGCGTCGTGGTGGCGCTGATGGGCTTGCCATCCAGCAGCACGGTGGCGGCGCCGCAGCTACCGTCGATAGCGACGGGCTTGGCCCCGGTCAGCTTGAGCTGGTAGCGGAGCACTTCCAGCAGCGTCATCCGCGGCTCAACTTCAACCGTGTGCTCCTCGCCGTTGACGTTTAACTTCAGGCTCGTCTTGCCGGGCCCGACCAGCTTCGACCCTTTCTCGTCCGCGCGAGCGATCGCGGGAGCGACGGAGAGCGCAGTGGCCGCTGCCGCCGCACTGGAGCCTTTCAGGAACTCGCGGCGATTGAAGCCGGAGCGGCCTGGGCCTTGATCGTGATCCTTCATGCGAAAGGACCCTCCCTTTGTCAGACCAGTTAGTGTTGAACAGTGGGAACCTCCACCGGAGGCCGGCCATGGCCAGCCCCCCCTCGGGGTTCCCTGCGGTGCATCTCCATTGCACGTCCGCGGACCAACCGCCGAGCCTTGCGGCGGGCGCCAAGCCTGGTGGTGGCCGGATCGCGGCGAGCTGCCTGGCACCGTTGAAGATTCAGGCAGCGTGGCAGGCACGCCGGGTATCGATCCCCCCGGCCGAGGCCGGACCGCCCGCGATTTTAACCCTTGCCAATGCCGATTCAACCAAGTTCGCCAAAGTTACCCAGAACGCACACGCGCAAGGTCCAGACCGCTTGGACGACCACCGTTCCATTGACAGGCACGGTTTGCGAGCCGCGCAGAAGGTCATTGACAGGCCACGAATGGCCGAGGCGCGCTGAAGGTCATTGACAGGCCACGAATGGCCGAGGCGCGCTGAAGTGGGTACCGGCGTTGTCCTACGGAAGGCCAGGCCAACCATCCCCATCGTGTGCCGGGCAACTCGCCGGTGGAACCAGCCGCACACACATCGCTCAAGTGCGCGGTTGAAAGTCTGCCGCCAGTACCCGACGCGCACGACTCGCAGAGCCGGGGCACGCACGCGGGGGGTTACGAACATCTGGCTCGCGGACGGCGGCACCGGGGCCTAGCGCCACCTTCGGGTGGTGCTGGGGTGGCAAGTTCTGCGGGTTCTCCGTGGATTTGCCGGCCATAAGGGGGCGGAATCCGCGGCCCAGCTCGTGCTATGATGGAAGGCAAAGGTATCATGCCGTCCAACTGGCCAGCACAACTGGTAGCGCGTGGCCCTCCTCGTCTTTTCCTTCAAGGATTCCACTTTCAGGAATGTCGTATGACGGATGGCTCGTCCAATCCCCCGCCTCCAACCGCACTAGCGACTTCGGAACCCGGAAAGAAGAAGTGGTTCCCGCTCGACCGCGTCGTCCTGCTGGCCGTCCTGCTGGTCGTGGCCGTCCTGGTGGTGATCGATTACCGGGCCCGGTTCGCCTATCAAGCGGCGCTGGAAGAAGTTGCCAACCAGGTGCCCAACTTCGACGACGTGGTTGACCTCAACCCTATCGACTTTGATGCCGCACCCACGCAGCAACAGGTGCAGGCGATTGTCGGAAAGCCGCCCGACGAAGGCAGCCATCGCAGCATCGACGTGGGCCTGGTTGTGGAAACCTATAGCTGGCGTGGAATCTTCCGCACGTTCGCATTTCAGGTGCGGTACCGCAAGTTCCGCGATGAGTTGCGGTTGGAGTCCATCGCCAGCGTCCGCGACGATGATACCAACGAACAACGCATCCATCCCCAGTTTCTCCGCGAGGACGATCAACCCTAGCGGCGCTGCGCTGTCTGGCATGTAGCCACCCCCCCGCGAGCAACGGCAGCGCGCGGCTAGCGGTCCTTGCCGGCCACGAAGCGCAAACTCGGTTGCCTTGCCATGCCACCCTGGTGCCGTGACAGCCGCGCATTGTGGTCGAACGGGCAGGCATCTGCGCCGCCGGCACAAACTCCATGCACGGACCAGCGGAGGTGGTTATAACATGGTCTCAGGCGAGTGCCGCGGCACTCGGGGGTTCTCTTCTGGCCGCGCCGGCCGCTTCCCGTCAAGAGCTAGCCTGCCATGAGCGCTGCTGCCCCGATTCGCAAAGAGCAGGTGGCCTGGGCTCTCGAAATGCTCGAGATTCCCGCTGGCGCCACCACTCGGGCGGTGCGGGCGGCCATGATCGCGCAACTGGAAGATTCCGAATTTGTGCCACCGCCAGTCGTCGCTGAAGCGCTGCAGGTGCTGGCGCCCTATTCGGCAGGAACTGCGGGGAAAGGTTCCGCCCAGGCCAAGCCGCTGCCCCCGGCCAATGCCGTCAGTTTCCACCTTCAGCGTGAACGCCAATTGCGCGAAACCGTGGATGCGTTCGCCGAGCAGTTCTTTTCCCTACCGGTCCCGGAGCGACAAGCCACATGGTCACAGCTCATCGAGCAGGCGCAGGGGTTCCCGCCGATCATGCTGCGGTTGGAATCGCTGCGGCCGGGGCTGACCGTCGCCAGGGAAGCCATTGAATCGACCGAGCATCGCATCCTGGCCGAGGCCTGCCTGCAGATGTTTGTGATGCGGCCCGCGCGCAGGGCGGCCGCCCGCAACACGCTGCTGGGCCGCCGCACCGACAAGAACTGGGTACGATCCGTTCGGCTGTTTTCCAAAACCTACCCGCAGTTCGCCGCCTTGGAACCGGAGCTGTTCTCGCGGCTACAGTCGTGGCGGCAACCTTCGCACCAACCGACCCGCGTGACTTGGAACGAAAGGCCCAGCATCGTTCGGGGCGTGATCCTCGTGTTCGGCCTCATTGCCACGCTGGCCCTGGTTGTATTGGCCGGGATGTTCCGTTCCAACTCGAGCCTCAATCGGCCGCCTGTTCCTCCAGATCAACCGATCAATGTGCAGTTTCCACCTGGCGGCGACGGCCAACACACGCAGCGGCTGATTCGGGATCTTGAGCAGCAAGGGATAAAGGTCCGGAGGTTGCCGCAGCCTTCAATTCCAGAGCCCTCGATTCCGCAAACTGCGCCAGTGCCGCCGTCTCAATGGCCGCCCTCGCAGCGGTCGCTGTTTCCGTCGTCGACTGGGCCGGGCGCAACGCCGTTTCGAGCCACGGAACCGGCCAGACCTACTCCCGAACGCCCGCCTTCCTGGCCCGAGAGGCCCGTCCAACAGCATCCGCCGTGAAGTGTGCGGTTTGGTCCTGCGCGGCCCGGCGGGGCGTTGCCAGGCGCGGAGCCACCGATCGTTCCGGGAGGCAGTTTCAACCGGTCTTGAGTCGCCACGATGCCTTGGTAGTGCGGCCAGCAATGAGCGAACCTTCTCTACCCGACGACCTTTCGCAATGGCCGCGCGACCCCTATCAACTGCTGGGCGTGCAGCCCGGCGTGGACGAACGCGCGCTCAAGAAGGCTTACACGCGGCTCATCCGGCAGTACAAGCCGGAGCAATCGCCCGACAAGTTCCGCCGCATCCGCGATGCGTACGAAGTGCTGCGTGAACAGGTCCGCTGGCAGAACGGCGACCCCGAAGAAGGCGGGGGTGACTTGCAGCATCTGCTGATGTCGCTCATCGACTTGAACAACGACAACCTGGAAGGAGTCCTGCGCGGCGTTCAGGAAGCAAGTGAAAACGCCCCCGGTGCGCACCCAGAAACGGCTGCCCAGCGTGCCGAACCGGCCGAGTTGGCCCAGTTGCGCGAAGCGTGCCAGAAAGCCCGGGAAGGCGAAGTCCGGAGCGCCTACCAGGGCTTGCGGTCGCTGCAAGATTCGCCGGCCCGCGACGAACTCTACTATGCACGGCTGTACTGGATGCTGCGGTTGTGGCCTCAACTTGAGCCGCAGCGGCATCCCTGCCGTTGGCTTACCGAAGGTATGAAGGCCCAGGGCGTTACCGGCCGGCTGCTCGAACTGTACTGCGAACACCTGGAACTTGAACCGGCCGAAGCCCTCACCGCCCGCTGCCAGCATCTGCTCACGCTGCCCTGCTCCCCGTGGAACCGGCTCCACCTGATCCAGACGCGTTGGCGGGCTGCCAGCAGGCTCAACAGCCTGCACATATTGGCTGAAGACCTTGCGCGATTGCGGCCCCACTACGAGGAATCGTACCAGGCGTGGGCCCGATTGCTGTTGGCCGCGATCGATGTACTGATTTGGAGCGACGATCCGGCCGTGCGTGCCATGCTCGACGAGTGCCGCCATGAGCTGGGTGCGTTCCAGGAACTGAACCTGGAACTGGCCGACGAACTGGATCAGCACGATCTGCTGGAAGCCTTTGTCGAATCGTGCCAGCGGCTACAACATTCCGGCCGCGTCCCGCCCGAGTTGGTTACCCTGGTCCGCGATACATGGCTCTACGAATTCCGCGAACTCCGCCTGCGGCTTCAAGCGGCGCTCACGCCTCTGGTGGCGTCGCCCTCCGATGGCCTCTTGCTGCTGGACACGATCCGGAGCATCAGTCCCGTGGCCTTGGTGCGGCTGGGCGAATTGATCGAACGGTTGTATTGGGAACTGGAATGGGAAGAACAACCGATGAACGATGAGCAGCGTCGCAATCTCATGCGGTTGCTGCTGGCGCACGGCATCAATCATTACGGCTCCTTGCGTAACAGCCTGTTGCGGTGGTGTGTATCGGAAGCCGTTTCGCCTCACCAGGTGTCAGAGTTTTTGCGGATTCAGTCGGCAGGGACCTCCATGCACAACCTGCTGGAAGATGCGCCGCTGCATTATCTTTGGATGGCCTATATGGCGATGTGGTCCTGAGGGACAAACGCGCGGGAGCGGGGCGGCCCATTTTCTTTTTTCTAAAAGCTTGTATTCCCCCCACTTTTTGGGTTAGATAACCAGAGCATTTCCAGTTCTTTCATCGACCGGGCGTTTGCCCCCTATTGATTGTTGCGCCGCCAATGTCCGGTTGCCGAATGATCGGTGCCGAGCATCTTCCGTTTCTCAGCACAATCCTCGGCATTTGGGTGGATCAGCGTGAATTGAAGCGGACATTCGCTGCGCAAACGCCAATCGTTGGGCAGTAGCTGGACGGTTCGTTCGAGCCATTGCTGCCAGACGGATTATTCGGCGCTCGCACAATAAAATCTGCGTGGAACTAGCGCCGTCACTGGGGGCGATCGTTCGGATCGGGTTGCGGCGGGCTGGGTATGCCGCGAATCCATTACTCATCTCAAGGGGTGGAATCGATGGTCCGTGGACGAAATCTCGCGAAGACCGGCTGGGCACGCTGCGCCTCTTGGATGGCCGCTGGGTTGCTGGCATGCCTGCCTGCACTGTTATCGGCCGCCGAAGGCGACGATCGGCCATCGCCTGCTGGCAAGCCCGGCGGAGCCGGCGCGGCATCGGTGGAATCACTGCTGCCGGCGGACGCTTCAGCGTATGTGCGGTTCGATGGCTTGGAGGCCAACGCCGATGCCTTTGCCCAAACCTCGTTGGGCAAGCTCCTGAGCACCGATGCCAAACCGCTGGTCGATCTGGTCTACCGGCAATTGGTCGACTCGCTCGGCCCCGGCTTTCTCACCGATCAACTGCTCTCGGGCAGTCGGCCCGAGGACTTGCTTGAATTGCAGGAATTGTCTGCGACGTTTCCGCTCCTGATCGAGCGGTTATTAGCCAAGGGTGCCGCAGTCACGTTCGAATCGATCAATCCACTGAAGCCCCGTCTGCAACTGACCGTGGTGTTCCCTGATGTCGCCAACGATGCCGACCAGGAAATCCTGGTGGGTTCGTTCCGGTTGTTGGCGCTGGTCAGCCGCAATTCGGCGGAGATGACAGAACTTCATGGGCGGCAAGTATGGCAGTTCCAGATCGACAACGTGCGATTCGCCCTGTGGCGGGAAGGTTCGCACATGGTGGCGACCTTCGGGACCGAACCGCCCGCATATGCCTTGGCGGTGATCGACGGCACGCGGCCCAGCTTGGAAACTTCGGAACTGCTGGCCATGGCGCAAACGCCGGTCGCTTACCCCACCTGCGCTCGCGGCTTTGTCAACGTCAAGGGGATTCTGTCGATCGTCAACGAGGCCTTCCCACCGGCGCAACTGGTGGTCACAGCGCTGGGCCTGCACAACCTGGAAACCTTCGCCTTCCAGTACGGGTTTGAAGGCAAGTTTCAACGGGCAACCTCCTGGATGAAGATTCCCGGCGAGCGCAAAGGTCTGGTGCGACTGCTGACTTCAACGGAAAGCATCGAGTTGGATCGCCTGCCGGCGTTGCCACCCAACGCCACCATGATTTACACCACTCGCCTTCCGTGGACCGACCTGTACGACGACACGATCCAGGCCACCAAGTCGCTACTCTCGCTGGCGGTCCCCTTTGGTACGCCCGATGTCGATGGCACGATCGACCAGTTCAACAAGCAACTGGGGGTCGATCTGCGCAACGATCTCATCGGTGCGCTGGGCGAAAACCTGGTGATCTACGACGCGCCGGACCACGGGCCGTACATGATGGGAACCGTTCTGGCCATCGAAGTCCGCGACGAGGCTCGTATGCAGATAGCCCTCGACAAGCTGATGCGAGCGCTCCATACGAACTTGGAATCGCGCCCAAGTATGAAAATGCTCGAGTACCGGGGCGCCAAGATTTCAATACTCGATTCAGAAGCCCAAGGGGTGAGCTCCATTTTCATGGTCAGTTTTACCATTCACCGCGGCTGGCTGGTGGCCTCGCTGTTCCCCCATTCGGTGAAAGGCTTTGTGTACCGCAATGGTGATTATCCGGCCAGGCGTTGGGAACCTGTGCCACGGGTTCAGGAATCGCTGCGCGTGCCGGGCAACGAGCAGGAGGTGCGGCTGGCAGGCTTCAGTATGACGGATCCGCGCCCAGCCATCCGGGAAACCTTGTCCGCTTTGCCCTTGTATATCAACACCTTCAGAAGCTTCACCGATAGCGATTCATCCTTCGACGCTTCACTTCTGCCGCCGGCACAAGCCATTACCGACTTGGTGGAACCGGGCTTCAGTGTGACATTCGACAACGGCGATATCGTGCGGTCGGAATGGCAGAGCACGATCCCGTTTCCGACATACGTGAACGGACTCAACCTCCAACTGATGTTCCTGCTCAGCTACACCATCGGGTTTTGAGAGCCCACGAGCCTTCCGGGAGTGCCGCCATGGAACATGCATTCGAACAACTGGACCCCCGCCAGGCGTGGCAGCCAGCCGATTTGAGCCAATGGGATTTGCGCCGGGTGGGCCATTTGTATCGCCGGGCCGCCTTTGGGTTTCCGGCGGCCGAGGCATCGGAACCGTCCTGGGTATCACTGCGCGAGCGCGTCAAACTGGGGGCCGAAGGTTGCCTGGAGGAATTGCTGGGGAAGCCCGGTGACTCCGCTTCGCCAACCCGAGTCGATCAACTGCTCGATCAGCTTGGCGAGCGGATTGCCAGCGGCGACTTCAGCCCGGGAAACCTCAACAAGCTGCAGGGCTGGTGGCTCTACCGCATGTTGTATTCGCCCCGGCCGTTGATCGAGCGGGCGACGCTCATGTGGCACAATCACTTTGCCACCAGCATCGAGAAGGTGAACCGGTTGCCGCTGATGCTGAAGCAGAACCAGTTGATCCGGCGGCATGCCTTGGGCTCGTTTCCCGAGTTGCTCACCGCCATGGGCCGCGACCCGGCCATGATCATCTGGCTGGATTCCGACAAGAACGTCAAAGGCAGCCCTAACGAGAACTACGCCCGCGAGGTGATGGAACTGTTCAGCCTGGGCGTGGGCAACTATACGGAGCGCGACATTCGCGAAGCCGCCCGGGCGCTAACCGGATTTACGCTCCAGGACGATGCGTTCCTCTTTCAGCCGACGCTGCACGACGATGGCTCCAAGACCATCTTCGGCCAGACCGGCAATTTCAATGGCGACGACGTAGCCCGATTGGTGCTTGAACAGCCCGCCGCAGCCACGTACATCGCCGGCAAGCTGTTTCGGGAGTTCGTTGCCGACCGGTTGCCGCCGGCCGAACTCCTGGAGCCACTGGCCGCGCAACTGCGCGCGACAAACTACGACATTCGCCAGGCACTATCCACGATCTTCCGCTCGCAGGTGTTCTATTCCCCGGCCGCGTATCGGGCCCGCATCAAGAGTCCCGTGGAGTACGTAGTAGGACTGCTCCGGGCGTTCAACACCCGGGTTCAATGGGAGTACCTGGCCAGCGCCATGGATGGGCTGGGACAAAGGCTTTTCCAACCGCCCAACGTGAAGGGCTGGGATGGCGGCACAAGTTGGATCAACTCCGCCACCATCATCGCGCGGCACAACCTGGCCTGGGATATCGTACAGGGCGGTCACTACAACACCGCGAACGCTGCGGCCTTGCTGGCGGTAGATCAAGAAGGCAAGTCGCCCGGGGATCGGGCCGCGCTGGCCATCGAACTGTTCCTCCAGAATGACATCGCGCCGCCGGTCCGCAATCGGCTCATGGAACTGGCCGATGCCAAAGGAGGGCAGGCCAAACCGATTGAGGAAATCGTGCATCTGATCCTGACACTGCCCGAGTACCAGTTGGCCTAGCCATTGCCGGCGCAACCCTGCTAGGGCCGGGGGGCGGGCACAATCACTCCTTACCCATCACAGACACCAAGCCACCTGAATACTGAGCTGACGGAATACCGAGCCATCTGAAGATCACGGCATCTGCACAACCGCGGCGTCCCGCAGTTCCACACACGCGGGCGGCCAAACCTACCTGGGGAGGACATCCTATGTTCTCGCGACGCGAATTTCTCCGGCGGACACTTACCGGTTCAACCCTGCTGGCCATGGGGGCCGGGGGCAGCCTCACCGTACCGGGCTTTCTCGCCCGCAGCGCCCGCGCCGCCCAGCCCAACCAGGAACGGATTCTGGTGGTGGTGGAGATGACCGGCGGGAATGACGGTTTGAACACGGTGATTCCCTACGGCGACGACGCCTATCACAAGGCCCGCCCCACCATCGGTATTTCGCAGGAAGAACTGTATGAGATTGACAATCACGTGGGATTGCATCCGGCGATGTACGAACTATCGAACATGCTGGACGAAGGCAAGCTGGCCATCGTGCAGGGCGTCGGATATCCCAACCCCAACCGCTCGCATTTCGAGAGCATGGACATCTGGCAATCGGCCGACCCCCGGGGCCGGCAGAAGTCCGGCTGGCTGGGGCGGACCGCCGCCGACCTGAAGGTGCCGGCCGGCAAGATTCCCGCGTTTCACATCGGCAAGCAGGAACTGCCACTGGCGATGCGCGGCAGCGGCGCGGTTCCTACCCTGCACCCGGACAAGCCGTTTGGATTCGAGTTCTACCGCCGATATATCTACGATGGTGGCGAGTTAAGAACCGAGTCGCCCATCGCCCCGTTCATCGAGTCGCCCCACGCCAACGAATCGGATGGGGGGGCCGCGCACCAGAAATTAATGCGTGAGTTGGCCGACCTTTCCACCGGCGGCAGTGCCGGTTCAGCCCTCGACTTCACGCGGCGGATTTCCCTGGATACCTACACCACGGTCGATCGGCTGCGCGAGATCATGTCGGGCGACTTCGAAAAGCCCGATCCCGAATACGACTTTCGAAACGGTGCCGCCCTGATCCGCGAGCATGGGCTGAATTACGAATTGCAACTGGTGGCCCGCATGATCCAGGCGGACTTCGGTGCCCGCATCTATTACGTGGCCCAAGACGGCTACGACACCCACGGCGACCAGCCGCAGACCCATTATGACCTGCTGGAAACCCTCAGTGGCTCCATCGGCACGTTCATGGCGCAATTGCAGGAGTCGGGGCATGCCGACCGCGTCGTGTTGGTTACCTATTCGGAATTCGGCCGCCGCGTGCAAGAGAACAGCAGCCGCGGAACCGACCACGGGGCTGCTTCCTGCCTGTTCGTGGCCGGTAATGTGGTGCAAGCCGGCCTGGTCGGCGAGTATCCCAAACTGACCGACCTGGACGATGGCGACCTCAAACATAAGATCGACTTCCGCCAGGTATATGCCACGCTGCTGGATCAGTGGCTCAAGGTCGACAGCCGCACCCTGCTGGGCGGAACGTACGAGCACCTGCCCCTGCTCAAGAAAAAGCAAGCATAGGGGGGGCTGCTCCGCAAGTCCGGCTTCTGCCGGTCAGAAACCACTTTCGTGCCGTGCAGTACACGGCACCACCGACCGTGGAATCCCGTACCATCAGTCGGCCGGTGGAACCAGCCCTACGGGTGCGTGTCGATTCATCCTGCGTACCACGGCTCTCCCGATCCATACGCGGCGGTTACCGCCAGAGCGCTGTTCGCAGGTGCGGCTATTGCCGGACACAATCCGGGATTGAATGACGATGACCGTCGAATCCCCAAGGACGATCATGCTGATATAGATCATCGCTTCGCTGGTCTCCGGGTTGCGTTCGTAGTCTTTGCTATGGCGGCGGTATTGCTTGAGCCAGGCAAAGGTGCGTTCCACAACCCACCGCTTTGGCAACAGGACGAATCCGCGAGCAGCGACCGGTCGCAGCACCGCCTGCAAAACCCAGCCAAAGGTGGCTTGAGCCCAATCCGGCAGCCCGTTGCGCCGGTAGGCGCTGTCGGCAAAGATCACACGTAAGCGGCCGAATGCCCGCAGTTGCTGTAGCAGAAAGCAGGCTCCGTCGTGATCCTGCCAACGTGCCGCGTGCACGACGACCGCCATCAGCAGTCCC
>CAZEEG010000059.1:0-36929 GCA_964511065.1 uncultured Pirellulales bacterium
GCGCGGACCGCTGGATGCCAGGCCGCTGAGTATCAGGACGCTGGATACTCGGCCGTTGTCCATCAGGACGCTGGATACTCGGCCGCCGCAAGTCCGGACGCTGGATACTCGGCTGCTGCGTGCCCGGCGTCTGCTGGTCCGGGCGGCGCACATCGGGAGTGCGGGCGCCCGGCGTACGCGAATCGGGCGTGAAACGGTCGGGCCGGCGAATTCCGGGCCGATTCGTGCCCGGCGTCCGATCGCCAGGCGTTCCAATGCCCGGCCGGCGTCCATCATCGCGGGCACCTGGAATCATGCGGTCGGTCGGCCGTTGGCCATCGTCACGTCCAGGACGATCACCGACGCCGGGACGATCACCCAATCCAGGCCGGTCGCGGAAATCCGGCAGAATACCGGGCCGCGGGCGGTCGTCGGTACCAGGGCGATCGATACCAGGGCGATCGATATCAGGTCGATCGGCACCCGGCCGATCCGTGCCGGGCCGATCGCGGAAGTCCGGTCGGCCATCGCGCCCCGGTCGATCCAACCCTGGTCGATCCAACCCTGGTCGATCCAACCCTGGTCGATCCAAACCTGGTCGATCCAAACCTGGTCGATCCGTGCCGGGCCGGGAGTCCGGTCGCCCATCGAAGCCAGGGCGGCCGAAATCGGGCCGGCCATCGCGCCCCGGACCATCACGGTCGATGCGGTCGCGGAAGTCGGGCCGGTCGCGGCCAAAGTCTTGTCCGTCACGAGGTCCGCGGCGGTCGTCGTCCCGGGTGATCGGCCGAAACACGCGGCTGACCTCCGGCAAGTTGAAACGGCCGCGGGCAATGTCGCTGCCACGCCGGTCGGGACCGAGATTGCGGTCCCGCCTTTCAAAATCAACACGGCTGCGCATGACCGTTCGCAGATCGCTGCTGATCTCGGCGAATCGCTGCCGCTGCTGAGTATCGAGCCGAACGAAGCGGCGGTCGCTAGCCACCTCGCGCAACGGCCGGGTCAGCACGGCCAGCGCACTGCGGTTATCCGCCCGCTGTGCCAGTTCAAGTTGCTGGCGGTAAAGGATCGGCGGGCGGTAATCCGGATGCCGGTTCTGGTAGTGGAACCAGCTTTCCAGCCGGTTCACGTACCGTACGTTCTGGCGGCCAAAATGCCACGAGTAGTAGTTCAACATCGGCGAGCGATGCGCAAACCAGGGCCGCAAGCCCACGCGGGTGTATACGTCGCCGTAGTAGTTCCCCCAGTAGTAATGGTGCCAGCGGGGACCGACGAACAGGTGCAGCAGCAACCGGGAACTGACGACCACCGCATGCGGCGTGTAGCGGAATCCGGGCCGCAGGTAAGCGCGGTTGCGGAACCACACGGGCGAGAACAGCGTGCCGCGCCGTTCCACGGGGTAATCCCAATACCCACCGCAGAACACGACTCCGCGCGGCGTCCACACGTAGTAATTGGGAACCCAGATCCAGCCGGGCTGGTGCGCGGCCCAATAGCCAGGGCGCCACGCGTAATCGCCGGCCTGGTAAATCCAACAACCGGGAACCCAGAAATACTCGTCCGACGGTGCGGGACTGGAAGGCCCCTGCTCGAGGCTTTCCGGGGGCGGGGCCAGGTACATCAGCTCGTTGCTCTCACCCGTTGCCCAAAAACCGGCGACCCAGCGCCAACCGCCTTCGGCCTGTTCCCAATAGCCGGGAACCCAACGTTGATCGGGCGGCGCCTCGCGCCATACACCGCTCACCCAAATGAAATCGTTCTCCGTTTCACTCCACATCCAGTAACCGGGAATCCACACGGGGTTCCCCTCGGGCATGGCCTCGGGAGGAATCTCGTCGATCGGTTCCGGTGGTTGATGCTCGATTACCACGGAAGGCTGTGCGGCCTGTTCATGAGGGCTGAGGAAGGCTTCGTGAACGGGGCCGCGGGCCAACGGTTCTACATCGGAATCAAAGGCGTCTTGTTGATTGGCAAACTCCGGCGGAAGGTTCTGATTATTCAAAGGCTCCTGAGCAAACGCGAACTGCGGCAACAACCACCAGCCACTCACCGCCACGGCGATAAGCGTGATTAGCTGCCGCGGCGCGCGGGAGGTATCGCGCCTTGGCATGATTGCGTCTCCATCAAGCGAAAGTTTTGTGCGTCACCGCCACGCTCGGCCGGCGTCCTGAGGACAGCGATTCTCCGAGCCCGGCCCACGGTGACCTATCTGCCAGAGCTAGCTGGGCAAACCGTGCGCCGTTTCTCAACGCAACCACTTATCCTCGGTTATTGTATGGCCTGCCAACCTGTCGCCCCGCCTTGTGATGGGGCCTAACCACAAACAAAGAGGGGGTGCGCACCGGCGAAAAACCGCCATTGGGGTGTGCCCAGTGCATCACAGAGTGTCGCACTTGTGATGGCACGCCAATGGGTGGGTGAAGAAAGAG
Source organism: uncultured Pirellulales bacterium (assembly GCA_964511065.1). Lineage (GTDB taxonomy): Bacteria > Planctomycetota > Planctomycetia > Pirellulales > S012-138 > CALBRZ01. Next base: position 2,409 of record CAZEEG010000059.1, read on the forward strand.
TCCCTGCTCCACAGTGGTACGTGTGGGTGCGTTCAACGCGCGCGGTGAGGCCGGCGGAGAGGCAATGCTTCATGCTTCCCATAAAGAAGCACGCCAGCCAAGAATCCACTCACGGCACGAGCAACTTCTGCTTCGAAGATGCCACCCAAGTCTGCGCGAGAGCTCGCAGAACAGGCCCCCAGCGCAGGCGCCACAAAGTGTATTCAGCCGCGCGCTGAGCAATTACAATGATCCATCCCACACCTAGGGGGACTCTGCTGGCGGGGGGCACACGGTGCCGGTGTGGTGACGCCACGCAGGTACATTGCCAAGCGACAGCGTCCAAACGTCCGCCGCCCAGGCATCATCGCTTAACCGCTGGGGGTGCCTGGGCCGGTCAAACATCCGGCGCTTGGCACGTTCAGTGGATGGTTCCTCGAAAAGACTGGCAACCAACTTCATCGAGTATTCATGCGGCAACCTTCACAGCCGAGGGGAGCAAGATTCATGCGCGCGGTCAGCAAGGTTTGGCGGTCGATGACAGCGGCGGCGCATCGCATGCGTCTGCCGATCTTGGCGGTGGCGGCAAGTGCTGCCGCATTCGGCGCCTACTCGGTGCTCCCGGATTCGGCCGCCGCGGAGCCCAAGCCGGCCTTTCAAAGCAAAGTCATCACCGCGAGAACGCCGGGCCATGCCGTTGAGGTCGAGGTCCCCCTGAAAGGCGCGCGGCACCTGTACCTGGTTGCGACCGATGGCGGGAACGGTTTCTCCTGCGACTGGGCCAACTGGATCGAACCGCGGCTGATCGACGCCCAGGGCAAGCAACAGAAGCTGACCGAACTGAAGTGGAAATCGGCCACCACCGGTTGGGGAAAGGTTCGCGTCAACCAGAACTGCGAAGGCGGTCCGCTGCGCATCGACGGGCGCAGTTTCGCCGAGGGCATCGGCACCCATGCCAACAGTGTGCTGCACTTTGAACTGCCGCCCGGCTACGAACGGTTCCAGGCAATCGCCGGCCTTGACGAAGGTGGCACACGCCAAGGCGGCAACCAAAGCAGCGTGCAGTTTGCGGTCTATCTCGATCAACCGCCGGCGCCTCAAGCCATGCTTGCCGCCGCTGGCACCCGCACGCCCGAGGATGGCATCGCCGCGCTCGACGTGGCCGAAGGTCTGGAAGTCTCTATCTTTGCCGCGGAACCGCTGCTGCAGAACCCGGCCAATATCGATATCGACCACCGCGGCCGCGTCTGGGTTTGCGAGGCGGTTAACTATCGCAACTTCCGCAATACCGATGCTCCGCTGCGCGAGGAAGGCGACCGGATTCTGATTCTCGAAGACACCGATGGCGACGGGCAGGCCGACCGCGAGTTCACCTTCTATCAGGGCCGCGACATCGACTCCGCCCACGGCGTGTGCGTGTTGGGTACGCCCGACGATCGCGGGCTGAGGGCGATTGTTTCCGCCGGCGCCCAGGTGCTGGTCCTGACCGACGATGACGGCGATCTGAAGGCCGATCGCAAGGAGATTTTGTTCTCCGGCATCTCCGGTGTTCAGCACGACCACGGGATCCATTCGTTCTTGTACGGACCCGATGGCCGATTGTATTTCAACTTCGGTAATGAAGGCCGGCAATTGAAGGATGCCGCCGGCCAGGCCGTGGTGGATCGCGCTGGCAACGTGGTGGCGACCAATCGGCAACCGTACCAGGAAGGCCTGGCGTTCCGCTGCAACCTGGATGGCAGTGACCTGGAAACCCTGGGATGGAACTTCCGCAATAACTGGGAACTGGCGGTCGATAGCTTTGGCGGCGTCTGGCAAAGCGACAACGACGACGACGGCAACCGCGGGGTCCGCATTAACTTTGTGATGGAGTTCGGCAACTACGGCTACAAAGACGAATTCACCGGTGCCGGTTGGCGAACCCCGCGGATCGGCATGGCCGAAGACATTCCCTCGCGCCACTGGCATCAGAACGACCCAGGCGTCGTCCCCAATCTGCTGCAAACCGGTGCCGGTTCACCCACCGGAATCCTCGTCTACGAAGGCGAGTTATTGCCACCGCCATTTCGAGGGCAGTTGATTCACTGCGATGCCGGTCCGAACATCGTGCGGGCCTATCCCGTAAAAGCCGCTGGCGCTGGCTACCAGGCCGAAATGATCGACGTCCTGCACGGTGCCCGAGATAACTGGTTCCGGCCATCCGATGTTTGCACGGCCCCCGATGGCAGCCTCATCGTGGCCGACTGGTACGACCCGGGCGTGGGGGGGCACCGGATGCAAGACGTGCAGCGCGGCCGGCTTTTCCGCGTGGCACCGCCGGGGTCGGCCTACACCGTGCCGAAGTTCGACTTCGCGACGGTCGAGGGCGCGATTGCGGCACTCAAGAATCCCAACCTGGCGGCGCGCTACGTGGCACACCAGGCACTGAAAGGCTTTGGCGCCCAGTCGCTGCCAGCGCTCAGGCAGATGGCTGGAGACAAAAACCCCGTCTACCGCGCTCGGGCGCTGTGGTTGCTCGCGGGCATGCAATCGCCGGGCGGCGAACTGGTGAGCGAAGCGGCCCGGTTGGCCGCGGAGGATACCAGTCCTGACATTCGCAGCATGGCCCTACGGATCTTGCGGCAATACCACCGCGATCCGCTGGCGATGGTGGCCGACCTGGCTGGCGATCCTTCGCCCGCGGTACGCAGGGAATGTTTCATCGCCCTTCGTGGAAGCAAGGCGGCCGAAATGCCCAAGCTTTGGGCGGCCCTGGCCGCGCAGCATGATGGCCAGGATCGCTGGTACCTGGAGGCCGCCGGCATTGGCGCCGCCGGGCGGTGGGACGACTGCCTGGCCTCGTATTTGAAACTTCAGCAGTCTGGCGATCCCCTGGCCAGCAAGGCGGTACGCGACATCATCTGGCGGTCGCGCGCCGAAGAAACGCCGCGACTATTGGCCGAGATTCTTGAGCGGAAGGACATAACCTCCGAACAGGCCGCGCGATACCTGAGGGCGTTGGACTTCCAAAGTGGCCTGCACAAGCAGGAAGCCCTGCTGCAATTGGCGTTCACCACCGCGGGTGGCGATCGCGACAAGGCCGCCCTGGTGAACGAAGCGGCGCTGGAGCGGTTGCCCGCCAATATCGACCTGGCCGGAAACCCCGCCTATCGCCAGGGCTTGCAGCGAGTGATCGCGGCGATCGCCGGCACACCGAAGTACGTGCAGTTTGTCGAGAAGTTTCGCCTGGCCGACCATTATGACAAGCTGCTTACCCTGGCGCAGGAGCAGCCCAACTCGCAGTTGGCCGCCGATGCGGTTCGGGCCTTGTTCAACCTGCAGGAGCAGGAACGGATTGCAGGCGCCCTGGCCAGTGCGCCGGAACAGGCGCTGGCCACCGCTGCGGCATTGGCCACGGCCGCCGAGGGCAGAGCCGTTGGACTGTTGATGCCCATTGTGGAGAACGCCCAGCAGCCTTTGGAACTGCGCCGGCAAGCAACGCGGGCCGTGGCTAAAACCCGCAACGGCGCACTGGCGTTGTTGAAGCTGGCCCAGGGCGAGCGCCTGGATCCCGACCTGGCCCAAGCGGCGGCGTTTGAACTGCACCTGTCGAACCTGCCGGAGATCAAGGCCGATGCGGAGAAGTATTTCCCGCTGCCAGCTTCCAAGGATGCGCAGCCGCTGCCGCCGGTCGATCAGCTCACCAAGATGCGGGGCGATATTGCCCGAGGTGCCAAGGTGTTCGCCGAACACGGCACGTGCAGCAAGTGCCACGTGGTCAACGGCCAGGGCAAGGACGTCGGTCCGAACCTTTCGGAGATCGGCAGCAAGCTGAGCCGTGAAGCGATGTTCGAGTCGATCCTTTATCCCAGTGCCGGCATCAGCCACAACTACGAGGCGTACACAGTGCTGCTTTCCAGCGGCAATGTGGTGGTGGGCATCATCACCAGCGAAACGCCGGACACCATCACAATCAAGAAGGCCGACGGCCTGGTGGAGACCATTGCCGTGAGCGAGATCGATGCGCGCGAAAAGCAGAAAATCTCGCTCATGCCGGCCGATCTCCAAAAGGTGATGTCGGCTCAAGACCTGGTCGATGTGGTGGAATACATGCAGACGCTCAAGAAGCAAACTGAGTAGGCCCCTTGTTTTTCATGGCCCCGGGGCGACAATTCGCTCTTGAGGAAGCAGGCAGCCAACCACCCATCATGCCGCAGTTGTCCACTGGCACGTGCCGAGGAACCGTATGGCGACCATGACGCGAGGAACCTTGGAGAGCAAGGTTGTTGTCCAAGAAACCCACGTTGGCAAAGGCGTCTTCGCCCGGCGAAAGTTCAAGGCCGACGCGGTCATTGCCGAAGTCACCGGCGAGTTGATCCACGATCCGGATTACACGTCCAGCTACTGTGTCGACATGGGCGAGGATTACGCCCTGGAACCGGCGCCGCCGCTGCGCTACTTGAACCATAGCTGCGATCCCAACTGCGAGTTCTTCGTCTACGACGACGACCTGTTCCGCCTGCTGCTGGTCACGCTGCGGCCGGTTCAGCAGGGCGAGGAGTTGACCATCGACTACGGCTGGCCGGCCGAGGTGGCCATACCCTGCCTCTGCGGCGCGAAAACCTGCCGTGGCTGGATTGTCGATCCTGAAGACCTGCCCATCGTCCTGGAACGCGAAGCCCAGCATTCCAAGTCCCGAGGTGCAAACGGCCAGGCCAAGCAGGGCCGATCCGCGGGCAATGGCCGATCGAAGCGCGCGGCCACCTGCTAAGCGTTGCGGCATCCCCCCACCGCAGCGGAAAGCCCGCGGCCCCACGCACCAGCTTGTGCGCGCTTGCCTGCCTAGGGAACTTCCCATTGCCGCAGGGCTTCGTACAGCACCACAGCCACGCTGTTAGAAAGATTCAAACTCCGCACATCGTCGCGAATCGGGATGCGCAGCGTGCGGTCGGCATACCCTTGGACCAGGCTTTCGGGCAGTCCGGACGATTCGCACCCGAACACCAGCACGTCGCCCTGCTGGAATTGCACCTGGGTGTAGCTGCGCTCGGCCCGCTTGGTGAAGAGGTAAGGGCGCTGCGGCAACCGCTGTTGCAGGGTTTGCCAATCGTCGACCACTTCCCATTCCAGGTGTTGCCAGTAGTCCAAGCCGGCCCGGCGGAGGTAGTAGTCGTCCAGCCGGAACCCCAGCGGCCGCACCAGCCAGAGCTTGGCCCCCACAGCCACGCAGGTCCGACCTACGCTGCCGGTGTTGTGAGGAATCTCCGGCTGAAAGAGCACCACGTGCAGTTTCGGTTCGTAGGGCATGGCGGTTACTCGGAACCTGGCAGCGGAACCTGCTCGCTGGAAACCAGGTATGCTACCAGCCCTTGAATCTCCGCTTCGCTCAGACGGTCCAGAATTCCCTCGGGCATCATCGAAATGGGCGAGGGTTCCAGGGCATCAATCTCGGCCCGCTCCAGGGCCACCGTTTCGTTCACCGTCTGGAGCACGACAATCCGCTCATTCTCGCGGCGAATGATGCCCGAGAGCAGTCGCCCGTCCACGGTAATGATCGTGGTTAACTTGTAATCGCGTGCGATCAGTGCGCTGGGGTCCAGCAGGTTTTCCAGCAGGTAGTCGAGGTTTTTGCGATTGGAACCAGTGAGGTCCGGCCCGATGGTACCGCCCTGCCCGTACAGCTTGTGGCACTGCCCGCAGATGCGGTTGTAAACCGTGCGGCCCAGTGCGGCATCGGCCCGTTCCAATTGATCGCGGGAAAGCAGTTTCTTGTACTGCTCGATGAGGTCGGCCTTCTGCTGCGATGTCTCGCGGATGGTGCCCCAGACTTTGCGCAGTTTGCTGTCGATGGTTTGGTCGCGAAACTTGCCCAGTTGCCGGGCGGTGAACGCCGGCAGGTCGCTGCTGGGGACGTCGCCGCGGCCAATGGCATCGAGCAGTTGGAGGGCCCAAGCCGGCCGCGAAGCCAGCGTGTTGACGGCGTCATTGCGCTGGGCCGGTGTCAGGCTGGGATAAAGGGTCAGAATAGCCTGTGGCGTTTCTGTGTGGTCGTACGACGCCAGGGCGCGGATCGCCTCTGCGCGGAGCGATTCATCAGCCAGCAGTTTGATGGCGTCGGCATCCAGACCGCGCACCCGCCGCTCAAGCAGAGCGTGCAGCGCCATGCGGCGTTGATCGACGTCGGCCTTGGAATCCAACAACGTATTGCGCAGCGATTGGACCGCGCGGGGATCCCCAAACAGCACCGCCAGTTCTTGGGCCAGGCGCAGCACACGAGCATCAGAACTGCCCAACAGCTTGGGGCCTGCCGCTTCCCAAGCCGGTGGCGCCGCCATCCGCTTGCGGCCCTGCAGGGCTTCGCTCGCGCCTTTGAGCAGATCGTGCTGAAGGTCGGCATCGTCCACCGCCACGATCAATTCGAGTACGGCGTTCAGACCGGTATCGTCGCTTTCGGCACCGTCGTCGTTGCCGGCCACGGCAAGCGCCCCGGCTACCAGTACCGCCGCTGAAACCAGCGCCGCCACCACGACCGCTTGAGGCTTCGAACTTGAAGCACCATGCCGCGGCAGGCGGGCTTGTGCCTTGGGTTGAGTACGAACCATGAATCCGCTCTCAGGAAAGCTGCGTAGCTGCCATCTTGGCGGTTCGCCACTTCGGGATGAACCTGGGTACCTGGTATGTCGCAGGGCTGGCAATTGCATACCATCAACCCTGCGGCCGCGGCCGTTACGGCGCCACCGCACGCCGGGCGATATGTTGCCGCACCAGCGGAAGCTTGCAGGCCGCCGCCAGCTTTAACGCCCGGGGTTTGTCGGCCGGCACCAGCGGCTCAATCCCGTACCACAGCATCAGCGGCAGGCTGGGGTCGTCGGCGTCTTCGGCATGCGCGACCAGCGTCTCGGCAATCTCCCAGCGTTTGTCCAGCGGAAGCCGCTGCAAGGCCGAAGCCAGTTCCAACCGCACCTGCGCGGAGGGGTCGTCCGCGGCCATCGCGGCAAACCGCTTGAGTACCTCCAGCGAAGGCAAGACTTCATCGGCCGGCAAGTCCTTGAGCTTGGGCAGGGCGTCGGGAAGCGGAGCCCGATCGCACAACAGCCTCACGGCCCACAGCCGCACCTGGTCGCTCTCGTGGTTCAACTGCTCGGCGAGGAAATCGCCATCCGCCTGGCCAATGGCGTAAAGTGCCCAGAGCGCGCGAAGTTTTCGCGTCACGTCCTGCTGCTCCTGGAACATGGCGCGTAGCTGCCGGCCCGCCTCGCTCAGGTCGGCACCGGCGGCCGCTCGCTCCTGGAGGATCCGCCGCGCGGTGCGCACGTGCCAGTCGTTGGGATGCAGTTGCCGGCTGACCAGTTCGGCGTTGCTGGCCGCCCCCAGGCGGAGATCGGTGGCGGATTTCGGCGTGCCGTAGGTGATCTTGAAAATGCGGCCGCTTTCGTGGTGGGCGCCGTGCGCATCGCGTTCATGGCATTCGCCAGTGTCCGACCAGTCAATCACCCAAACGCCGCCGTCCGGCCCTACCTGGCAATCCAGGCCACGGAACCATTCGTCGTTGGCCATGAGAAAATCGGGCGCGTGCCGGGCAACGTAGCCGGAGCCCTGGCGTTCGAGAATATCGCGGTTGAGCCGCTTGCCGTGGATATTGCCCATCAGAACCGAGTTGCGGTAACCCTGGGGCCAATTGTCTCCCAGGTAGATCATGGCGCCGGAGTGCGCATGCCCGCCGCCCGCGGCACTGTGTTCGCCGTGCCCACCGCGGCTATCGGTCCATTTGCCGCCGCCCCAGTGCAGGTGGTCGGAACAGGCGGGCATCAGGCCGTAGACATGCGGGTTGAGGTCGTCGCCAAACATTCGTTGGAAGTGCGCGCCGGGAACCACGTGGAACAGGTGGCTAATCACGCAGTTGGTGATGAACGCCTGGCCGTAATCGTCCCAATCCAGGCCCCAAGGGTTGGTCGTGCCGTGGGCGACCACTTCAAACGTTTGCCGCGTGGGATGGTACCGCCAGACGGAACAATTCAGGGCCACGCGGTCTTCCTCGGGCGTGCCCGGCTTGCCCACCTTGGAAGGCGCCGTAATGCCGTTGAGCCCGTACAACCAGCCATCGGGCCCCCAATCCAGCCCGTTCACCACGTTGTGTACGCCCTGGTTGGACCAGCCATCGAGAACCACGCGCGGCTCGCCATCGGGCACGTCGTCGCCGTCGGCATCGGGAATGAACAACAGGTTCGGGGCGCAGCAGACCCAAACGCCGCCAAATCCGACTTCGAGCCCGGTCAGGTAATTTCCCTGATCCCAGAACACCTTGCGACGGTCAAAGCGGCCATCGCCATCGGTATCCTCAAAGATCAGGATGCGGTCACGACCGGTTTCGCGCCAGATCGGGTACGAATAGCACTCGGCCACCCATAGTCGGCCGCGGTCGTCGATCGTCATGGCGATGGGCTGGCGAATTTCCGGTTCGGCGGCAGCCAACGTGGCTCGGAAACCCTCGGGGAGCGTCATCCGCTGTGCGGCCTCAGCAGCCGGCACCGGGGCCTCTTGAAGGATCTCCAGATCGACACGGCCCGAGCGCGGATCGACCTGCTTGGGCCGAATCTCCTTGGCCTGGTTGGCCGCATCTGGCTTGGCGGCATCTGGCTTAGCGGGGGCGTCGCCAGCCAAGCCCCGCCATGCGCCGAATGCGAGCAGGCCGGCTCCCAAAATCAAGGCAGCTACGTGGAATGTCCCACGCCCCCAAAAACCGGCTTGTGGACTTCTCATGCGGCAACTCGCATCTGCTGGCGTGAAGAGTAACCCGATGGCAAATCGAGGGATTGATTGTAATTGATGCGTCGCCACGTTCCCACTTGCTGGCCCAATTTGCCTCTCTGGGCCTGGCGAAAAGCGGGTAGATCCATCCCCACAAGAAACTGGTTCGATCGCAATAGGCACGGCCATTGCAGCATTTCAACCGGCGACGTTTTGCGCGCGGCGAGCGTGGAATCCGCGCCGCTGATCTTATGAATCTGCCGACCATGAAACTGCGCGCCGTTACTGCCGTGGCGCCTCCGCTTCCGCCTTTTTGGAGTCCAGGAGCATGAAGCCCAAAGCGTCTCAAGCACGCGGTTCGTCGGTTCAGCGGCGTTCGGCAAGCGCCTACCGCCGCACCCGGCACGAAACCCTGGTGGCGCGTTGGTGGCTGGGCGGCAGCGAAACTTGCGGCTTCTGCCACGGGGGGTACGCCTACGAGTTGGAATACCGCTGTTGCGATTGCGACCGGGCCCTGTGTCCCAACTGTGCGACGCTCCGGTCCCAGGGGCAATGTGTTTGTCCCGAGTGCGATCATTGCTAAATCACAAGGAACCTCGCAGTGGGTGCCCGAGCCATTTGGAAAGCCGAACTTGACCTGGGCGATGAAAAGCTGCCGGTGAAGTTGTATTCGGCCGTGCAAGATCGCAACGTCCATTTCAAGCTGCTGCACGAGGCCGACCTCGTTCCGCTCAAGCAGCGGCGAGTTAACCCATTGACCGATGAAACGGTACCCTACGAGGCCATACGGCGAGGCTACGAGGCGGAGCGCGATCTGTTTGTGGTGCTGGACGAAGAGGATCTGTCGGCGGCAGAGCCGAAGCCGTCGCGCGCGATCACGGTGACGCGGTTTGTCGCTCCCTCGCTCATCAATCACCAATGGTACGAACGTCCTTACTACTTGGGCCCTGATGGCCACGAAGGCGATTACTTTGCCCTGGCCGAGGCCTTGGCGAAGCAGAACCAAGAAGGCATTGCCCGCTGGGTGATGCGCAACAAGGCATACGTTGGCGCACTGCGGGCCGAAGGCGATTACCTGATGCTGATCGCGCTGCGCTGGGCCGATGAAATCATTCCGGCCTCGGAATTGGAACCGCCGTCGGGCCGCCCGCTGGCCCAACAAGAACTGGAACTGGCCGAGCAACTGATTGGCGCTCTCGCCGGTACCTTCGAGCCTGAGGAGTTCCGCGACGAATATCGCCACCGGGTGCGGGAGTTGATCGAAGCCAAGCAGCAGGGCGAGTCGCTGCCGGTGCGCAAGTTCAAGCCCAAGCGGGAAGCCGGTTCCCTGGCCGAGAGTCTCAAGGCCAGCTTGAAGCGGGCCGGCTAACGCCGCAGCCGAGCGTGACGGCGGCCAGGCCGTTGCCAGGTGTGTCCTTCCACCATCCTTGTCTCATTCGTGTCGTGTTGTCATGGCCGCCAGCAATCGTAACCAACGCCGTAATCGCGACGGCAAACACCGCAAGAGCCAATCCAACGGCCAGGCCGATATGGCCAAGGGGCGGGGCTTCTGGTCGGGCACCATCAGCTTTGGGCTGGTTTCCATCCCCGTCGATCTGTTCCCGGCCACGCGTTCTTCGACCGTTCACTTTCGGATGCTCGGCCCCGAGGGGACGCCCGTCCGGAGGCGCTATTACTGCCCCGAACACAACGAGGACGTGGAAGCGGACGAAATTGTGCGGGGGTACGAAGTCGCACCGGGCGAATATGTGGTCGTAAGCGACGAAGAGCTGGAAGCCCTGGAGCCGCAGAAAACCCGCGATATCGACCTCCGCTTGTTCGTCAATGCGGCCGAAATCCCGCCCACCTATTTCGAGCGGGCGTATTACCTGGCTCCCTCGGGCAACTCCAACAAGGCCTATCGCCTGCTCGCCGACGTGATGCAGCGAACGGGTAAAGCGGGCATTGCCACCTTCGTCATGCGCAACAAGGAATACCTGGTAGCCATCCTGGCCGAGAACGGCATCCTGCGGGCGGAAACGCTCCGGTTCCACGACGAACTGCGCACGGCCGAGGATCTCGGGCTGCCTGCCAAGCCGCGCGTGAAGGCCGAGCGGTTGGCCCGGTTCGAGCAAATCATCCGTAAGCACAGCGCGGACCGGCTGGATCCCCACGAGATGCTCGACGATACCAGTCGCCAGTTGCTGGATATCGTCCACCACAAGTACGAGCAGCAACAGGACCTGGTCCACCTGGAACCCGCCGAGGACGATGAAGAAGAAGCCGCGACGGTCAACCTGCTGGAAGTGATCCGCCGCAGCTTGCAGTCGGGCACAGCGGCGAGCGGTTCAGGGGCATCTGATACGTCGGCAGGCAGTTCAACCGGCAGAAGGAAACCAACCCGCAACCAAGGCAAAGCATCGGCTACTCCGCGCGGTCGCTCGGGGACGGGACCGCTACCCCGGCAAACCAAGGACCAGTTGTACGAGCGGGCCAAGAAATTAGATATCCCTGGCCGCAGCGGCATGAGTAAGGACGAATTGATCGAGGCCATCCGCCGCCATGCTTGATCCGCCGCCGCGGCTGAATCGTCCAGGTGGGCGGCCCTGGGTTCGAACCCGGTGGGGGGCACGAACACCCGCGGTCGCAATGGTCGGGGTGTCCTGTACTTTCCGGCTAGCCACGGAAAATTCTTCGCAACCGGCGCAGAGTATCGCCGGTGGGGGGCTTGCGCCACGCGAGTGCAAAAATTCGCGGACCCAAGGCCACTAACAAGTGGTGGTCGCTGCCGCGGCGTGCGCTTATACTAGGTGAGCTTGCCCAACGGATCGCGCAGGGTGTGATTGCGCGCTGATGCGATCTCCAGCATGCTCCAGTCGCGCTGATGGCTTGATTCGGGGGGCCTCTCCGCCAGGGAGGGGCGTCAGGCAGTCGCGGCGAAGCAGCCTGGATCCGGCACAGCGCACTCCTGACCATCTTCCAACCACCTTCGAGGTGCCGGGCCGCCTCGTCCCGCCGCTATCTGACAAAGGTACGTCAATGTCGGAAATGGATCTTGGGATCCTCTCCCACCACGCTGATGGCATCGCCGCTTCTTCCAATGGGCGCCCGGTCCGGGTATTGCCCGACATCGCCCAAGACACCGCCGCCGCCGTGGGCGGAACATTGGAACGCGTGGGGATGTCCGGAGTGGAAGTGGCGATCCGGTTGCCCCGCGATCCGCTGGCGGCCGACAGCCCCGAGTTCCTGGTTCCGGCCAAGGCCGACTGCTTTGTGAGCCTGGACGATGCCGATGCCAAGGGCATCCACATGTCGCGGTTGTTTCTGCCGCTGCAGCAGGCGTTGGAGTCGCAGGTGCTGACACCGCCGCTGCTGGCATCGCTGCTGGACTCGTACATCGACTCGCACAAGGGCCTCAGCGGCAGCAGTTTCCTGGGGCTCGATTTTGAGTACATGCTGCGGCGTAAGGCCCTGATCAGCGATCACTCGGCCTGGCGGAGCTACCCGGTCCGGGTGGAAGGCGAACTGCGGAGCGGCAAGTGCCGGCAGGCCGTGCGTCTTCAGGTGGTGTATTCCAGCACCTGCCCTTGCTCGGCGGCGCTATCCCGGCAGTTGATGCAGGAAGGATTCGAGCGTGACTTCGCCGGGCATCGCTGGGTCAGCGTGGCCCAGGTGAAGTCTTGGCTGGGTTCACACGATGGACTGCGGGCAACACCGCACGCGCAGCGAAGCCTGGCCGATGTTAGCGTAGAACTGGACCCGGAATTGGACCACTTCCCACTGCTGGAACTGATCGACACCCTGGAGACCGCGGTGTCCACCCCGGTTCAAGCGGCCGTGAAGCGGGCCGACGAGCAGGAATTTGCCCGGCTGAATGCCGAGAATCTCATGTTCTGCGAGGATGCGGCCCGGCGGATGAAAGCCGCGTTGCAATCGCTACCGTTCGTGGTGGACTTCCGGATTCAGGCCAACCACCTGGAGAGCCTGCACCCTCACGATGCCGTGGCGATCACCACCAAGGGCGTCGCGGGCGGATATCAACCGTAACGTAACCTACGGTTGGCGTACACCGCCTTTGCGATCCGGCTCGGTCTGTACGCGCACCGCTGAGCGTGAGGCACGCGCCATCCTTTAGGGGCCGGTTCCCCCGGCCGTGCGCCGCTATCTGTAGGCGCGCCGGTCTGTAGCACGGATTAGCCTGTGTACCCACTGCGCACACCGCGGGGCGCGCGGTTATACGGTCGGTTCCACTGGCCGCGAACCTTGGATGCGCCGCGGCTAGCGGCTTGCCGGTGTTTCCCCGTTCCACCTGGTTTGCGTCCGGCGGATCCGGACATACGGGAATTGCGCACGGCTCGGCAGAGCCGTGGCACGCGGGTCATCTTGGGTTGGCTCCGGGCCGTGGTTAGCCCATGAACTCGCTGATTACCCGGCCATCGCACAGCCGCATTGGCCGTCCGTCGGCGGTCATGTGGATCGTATCCAGCGGGATACCGAGCTTGGCATAGACGGTGGCGGCCACGTCTTCGGGGAAGTACTCGTTCTCAACCACCTTGGCGCCCGTGTCGTCGGTCTTGCCGAGCACGAGTCCCTGCGGCGTGCCGGCCCCGGCCATGCAGAGGATGCCGGCGGTGGACCAGTGATCGCGGCCGGCGGCCGAATTGATCACCGGCGTGCGGCCGAAGTCGGTCAGCCAGACCACCAGGGTGTTTTCGAGCATACCGCGGTCTTCCAGGTCGGCCACCAGGGTGGGGAACGCCTGGTCCAATGGCGGCAGCAACCGGCGCAGACCGTTGAAGTTATCGCGGTGGGTGTCCCAGCCGCCACTGGTCACGGTGACGAACCGCACGCCTGCCTCGATCAGCCGCCGAGCCAACAGGCAGCCCTGGCCCAGGCTGTTGCGCCCATACTTCTCGCGGAGCTTGGGATCCTCCTGCGAGACATCGAACGCCTCCTGCGTTTTCTGCGAGGTAATCATGCTGAAGGCGTTTTCGTAGTACTCGTCCATCGCCCGCAGCGCGTCGGCCTTGTGTTCCAGGCCGCGTTGTAGCCGGTCGATCCGCTGCAGGGCTTGCTGGCGGCGGCTTAGCCGCTGCAGGCTCATTCCGCCAGGCGGCGTCACATCGCGAACGGTGAAGTTGTCGTTGTTGGGATCGCCGGGCAATTCAAACGGGTTGTAAGCAATGCCCAGGTAGCCGGCGGTGCCACCCCCGAACCGGCGGTCGACCTGCGTGCCCACCTGCACAAACGGCGGCAGGTTGTTGCGGTAACCCTTCTCGCGAGCCACGACCGAACCGAAGCAGGGGAAGGTAATGGCTGGGTTGAACTTGTGGCCCGACATCATGATCGCATCGGCCGTGCCATGGCTGCCGTTACGCGGATTGAGGCCCCGCAGCACGGCATACCGCTTCAACTCGCGGGCAAAGTTCGGCACCTGGTCGGTGAACTGGACGCCGGGAATGGCGGTATCGATCACGCCAAATTCGCCGCGGACGTCGGCGGCCGCATTGGGCTTGGGATCGAGCGTGTCGTGGTGGCTGGTGCCGCCGCGGGTCCAGATCAGGATGCAGTTGCGATCCTGCTTCGATCCTTCAGCACGAGCCTGGGCTGCGAGCAACGTCGGCAACGACAGGCCCAGGGGAGCCACGGTACCAATTTGCATCAAGAACTGGCGGCGGGAAGTCCGTTCGCAATCAGCAGCCTGGGTGGGGAATAACCGCAGCATGGCATTTGACTCCGGAAGGATCGACCTAGGTGCCAAGGACCAAGGAGGGTCGTGAATGTTCGGTGGGGTTACCGGTGGGTGCGCTCTTGGGGGTGAATCGGTCCCGCTCTCAAACGGCCAAGCCCCCCTTTTACGGTGAAGCCAGTAGCGCCGTTGGCACGGGGCTGGCGGGAGCGGACCCGCCGCGCAACGCCGACACCCGCCATTTTGCCGCAGGTGAAGGCGACTGTAAGTGTATCGAGTTTGCGCACAAACTCCAACACATAAACATCGTTTACTGCGTTGGGCCATTGCCGGGAAGGGGTTAGACCTTGCGGGGAAGCTCCCCCCGCGGGATCTGCGTAGTCCGCCTGCCTTCCCTGGCCGGCATTTCTTTGGCTGCCACCAGAGCGAAGTAATGGCCCCAAACGGAGCGAAACGCACCAGCGGTATTGCCTCCCTCCTCGGCGCTTGCCGGCCACCATTTGGGCCGGGTCTGACCGCCTCCCCGGCGGATCGCAGCCTATGCTTGGAAATAGGGGATGGTGGAATAGCCCCCAGGTAACCCACGCATGCCGAGGAATGTTGATGTACAGGTGTGCGCCTATTGCGCTGCTTGAGGTGGGCACCGTACTGCGCTCGCCCATTCACGACTCGCAGCATCGCTTGCTGCTCGGTCCTGGCATCACGATCACGAAGGACTTCCTGCTCGAACTGCACCGCCGTGGCATCCGGTCGGTGGCGATGGACGAAATGGACTTCACGCGGCTCACCGCATTCTCAGCTAAGGGCCGTGCACGGAACGCCTTGCCGCATCGCTCGGGCTTGCAGACACAATGGAACCGCGAGTCCACGGCCGATCTGGACGAAGCCATTTCCGAGTCCAACGTCAACGCGGTGATGCCTTCAGAAAACCCGTATTTTCAAAACATTCAACCACGCGGTACCACCCGATACAACGAGGCCCAGATTCAGCGGGTGTTGGCCACGCATCGCGAGTCGTCGAACCACCTGGAAAGCATCCTGAATCAACTGGCGGCCGGCCAGACCGTGGCCAGCGACGCCGTCCACCAGATTTCGCACGACTTCCTCATCCAGGCCGCGGCCGACATGGACCTGTTTGTGTCCATGGGAATCAATCCCGTGGAAAGCAATTCCATCTTCGCCCACTCGACCAACGTGGCCACGCTGGCTGTGGCCATTGGCGCCACGCTGGGCTTGGATGTGGAATCGCTGCGCGACCTGGGGACAGGCTGCCTGGTCCACGACGCCGGCATGATGCACCTTCGCACCGACGTCCACCTCTCGCAAAGCGTGTTGAACGAAGCCGAGTTTGCCGAGATTACCCGGCATCCAATTATCGCCGCCGACATGCTGTACAAGCGGATGGAGCGGGTGCCGCTGGGGGTGCGGATGGTGGTCTACCAGATGCACGAGCGCTGCAACGGCAGCGGCTATCCGCGCGGCTGGACGGCCGATCGTATCCATCCCTTGGCCAAGATTGGCGCGGTGGCCGATGCCTACGTGGCGCTGGTATCCGACCGGCCGCATCGACCGGCCATGCTGCCCTACCATGCCATGGCCAAGATGCTTCAGGATGTGAAGGCGGGCCTGTTCGATGCCACCGTGGTCCGCGCGCTGCTGCATACGGTGTCGCTGTTCCCCATCGGTTCGTACATCGAACTCAACAATGGTCTGGTCGGCAAGGTGATTCGCGCCAATGGCCCTGCCTACGACCAACCCATTGTCGAAGCCCGCTGGCGCCACCGGCGGCTGCAGGATCCCGAAGTCATCGACCTGAGCCAGGAAGAACTCAAGGTGGTTCGGGCGTTGACATCGCTGGATTGACCGTCGTGGGGACCGACACGCCACGCTGAACCGCGTTTTCTTCCCTTGCGCCAGCGGCCATGGCGCGCCGCGGATTGTCGCGTGGCCGTGGCCGCGGCGAGACGGTTGCCAGTTACCGCGGCACTCCTTAGCCTATCTACTGTGCTGAGCGTCCGCTGCTGGGCAAGTGCGCCCTTTTCCACCATCGATGCAGTCTGCCGCGCTCCCATGGAATGCAAGGCCCGACCCCGGCGATGGACCTGGAAGCGATGACGGCACCACAGACCGTGGCTGCTCGGCATGGCACATCGCACATTGCACATTGCACATTGCACATGGATGGCCAGTGGTCGTGGAGCGATGGTCGGCGATCCGCCGGTGGTGATGCATGGATACCCCCGTTTCGCAAGGAGATACACGGATGACCACGGTACGAAGCCAGGCTCAGCAGCGGGGCCAATCAGCCAAAGCCCAGGCGCCCCTTTCCGCGGACGAACTGGCCAGGATGGACGGTTACTGGCGAGCCTCGAATTACCTCTCGGTGGGGCAAATTTATCTGCTCGACAACCCGCTGCTTCGCCAACCGCTAAAGCGCGAGCACATCAAGCCGCGGTTGCTCGGACATTGGGGGACGACGCCCGGCCTCAACTTCCTGTATGTCCATCTCAACCGGGTCATCCGCCGCGACGACCTGAACATGATCTACGTCACCGGGCCGGGCCATGGTGGTCCCGCCCTGGTGGCACAGGCCTACCTGGAGCGGACCTACAGCGAGGTCTATCCCAACGTCAGTGAAGACGAGCAGGGGATGCGGCGGTTGTTCAAGCAGTTCAGCTTCCCCGGCGGCATTCCCAGCCATGTCGCGCCCGAAACGCCCGGCAGCATCCACGAGGGAGGCGAGTTGGGTTACTCGCTGAGCCATGCGTTCGGGGCGGCTTTCGACAATCCCGACCTGATCGTGGCCTGCGTGGTCGGCGACGGCGAGGCCGAGACGGGCCCCCTGGCCACCGGTTGGCACGGCAACAAGTTCTTGAACCCGGCCCGCGATGGCTGCGTGCTGCCGATCCTGCACCTCAACGGCTACAAGATCGCCAACCCGTGCTTTCTGGCCCGCATCCCTCACGATGAGCTGCAGAAGTACTTCGAGGGAATGGGGTACGAGCCGCACTTTGTGGAAGGCAGCGATCCTGAAGATGTCCACCAGCAGCTAGCCGGCGTGCTCGACCATGTGGTCGCCCGCATCAAGGAAATCTGGCACGACGCCCGCGCGGGCGGCAACGTCAAGCGGCCCGCCTGGCCGATGATCGTGTTTCGTACCCCCAAGGGTTGGACCTGCCCGAAAGAAATCGACGGCAAGAAGTGCGAAGACTACTGGCGCAGTCACCAGGTGCCCATGGGCGACATGAGCAGCGAGGAGCATATCAAAATCCTCGAAGGGTGGATGAAAAGCTACAAACCAGAAGAACTGTTCGACGACTCGGGACGCTTGCGCGAGGAATATGCCGAGCTGGCACCCACCGGACAGCGGCGGATGAGTGCCAACCCTCACGCCAACGGCGGACTGCTGCTTCGCGGACTGCGGATGCCGGATTTCCGCAAGTACGCCGTGCAGGTTTCCAGCCCCGGTACGACCACCGCCGAGGCCACGCGGGTGATGGGGAAATTCCTCCGCGATGTGATGCGGGCCAATCTCGAAAGCAAGAACTTCCGCATCTTCAGCCCCGACGAAAACAACTCCAACCGCTGGCAAGACATCCTGGAAGTAACCGGCCGCTGTTTCATGGGCGAGGTTCTGCCCGAGGACGACAAGGTCGGTCCCGATGGCCGCGTCATGGAGGTGCTCAGCGAGCATCAATGCCAGGGTTGGCTGGAAGGGTACCTGCTGACGGGCCGGCACGGATTTTTCTCGTGTTACGAGGCGTTCATCCACATCATCGACTCGATGTTCAACCAGCACGCCAAGTGGTTGAAGGTCTGCAATCAGATTCCCTGGCGGGCTCCCATCGCCTCGCTCAACTACCTGCTCAGTTCGCACGTGTGGCGGCAGGATCATAACGGCTTTAGTCACCAGGACCCCGGCTTCATCGACCACGTGATCAACAAGAGGCCGGAGGTCGTCCGCGTGTACCTGCCGCCCGATGCCAACTGCTTGTTGAGCGTCACCGATCACTGCCTTCGCAGCCGCAACTACGTGAACGTGATCATTGCCGGCAAGCAGCCCAGTCCCCAGTGGCTCACCATGGACCAGGCAGTCAAGCATTGCACCATGGGAGTCGGCATCTGGGAGTGGGCCAGCAACGACAGGGGGCATGAACCCGACGTCGTACTCGCCTGCTGCGGCGACGTGCCCACCCTGGAAACGCTGGCCGCGGCCGACCTGCTCCGCAAGCATCTGCCCGAGCTGAAGGTTCGCGTGGTGAACGTGGTGAACCTGATGAAGTTGCACTCGCCGCACGAGCACCCCCATGCGCTCTCCGACCGCGACTTCGACGCCCTGTTCACCACCAACAAGCCGATTATCTTCGCGTTTCATGGGTACCCGTGGCTGATTCACCGGCTTACCTACCGCCGGACCAACCACAAGAACCTGCACGTGCGGGGTTACAAGGAAGAGGGTACGACGACCACGCCGTTCGACATGGTGGTGCTCAACGACCTGGACCGCTTTCACCTGGTGGCAGACGTGATCGACCGCCTGCCGCAATTGGGGGCCCGCGCCGCGTACCTCAAGCAGCAACTGCACGAAAAGCTGATCGAGCACCGGCAGTATATTTGCGAAACCGGCGACGACCTGCCCGAGATTCGCGGCTGGCGGTGGGGTTCATCGGGGGCCGGCCCCAGCGGCCATACCTCGACCGAAGGCGATAACGTGTAGCCGCCCCCCTTGGGATTGTGCCTCCCTCCGCTGCGAGCTCCCGCATGAAATTGCTGCTGGTCAACGCAGGTTCGAGCAGTTTGAAATGCTCGCTTGTGGAGCAGGATACCGGATGCGTGGTTGCCCACGCCTTGGCCGATTGGGCCGGCAAGACCACGCATTACGAATTCCACCGTGCCGGCGCTGCCGACCTCCAGGAGCTTGTGCCGTGGCGCGGCCAGACCCAGGCCCTGCGCCGCATGCTGCACGACTTTCAGCACGTGCGCCCCGCGGCCCTGGAAACGGAAGCGGAACTGGTCGGCGTGGGGCATCGCGTTGTCCACGGTGGGCCATTCACACAATCAGTTCGGATCACGCCGGAAGTGCAAGCCCGCATCGCGGAACTGGTCAGCCTGGCACCGCTGCACAATCCGCCGACGCTGGAAGCGATGGAAGCTGCCCAGCACGAGTTACCCCACCTGCCGCACGTGGCTGTGTTCGACACGGCATTTCATGCCACGGTGCCAGAGGATGCCTATACGTACGCGCTCCCCTACAACTGGCGAAAAGACTGGGGCATCCGCCGGTATGGATTTCATGGACTCAGCCATGCGTACTGCGCGCAGCGGGCAGAAGAAATGGTCGCGCAGCGTGGCGGGCCACATGCCCCCTCCCCGCAGTGGCCCCGCCTGGTGATCTGCCACCTGGGCCATGGCTGCTCGGCTACGGCGGTGGCGGGCGGGCAGTCCGTCGAAACCACCATGGGGTTCACGCCGCTGGAAGGGCTGATGATGGCCACGCGCAGCGGTTCCATCGATCCCGGCATCCTGCTGCACGTCCTGCAGCAGCGCGGGATATCGGCCGAGCAGCTTGATACGGCGCTCAATCGCGAGTCGGGGCTACTTGGCATATCGGGCATTTCCGCCGACATGCGCGACATTCAGGCCGCGGCCGCCTCCGGTGAGCCGAGGGCAGCGCTGGCCTTGGCCATGTACGTCCGGCATGTCCGCCAGGCCGTGGGAGCGTTGGCCGTCACGCTGGGTGGCGTCGACGCGCTGGTGTTTACCGCCGGAGTGGGCGAGCACGCCGCGGGCGTGCGCGAGGCCATCTGTCAGGGACTCCAATGCCTGGGCCTCGTCCTGGATCGCCAGGCCAATACCGATTGCCGACCCGATGCCGACGTTGCTGCCACGGATTCACCCGGCCGCATCCTGGTGATCGCTACGCGGGAGGACATGACCATGCTCCGCGAGGTCCAGCGGGTGCTGGCCGAAATCCCTTCCGGCAATTAACCTTTCCTTTAGGCTCGTAACCGCCGGGCACTTTTTTGCGGTGCGGCACCTGAGGGCTCGCTATGATGGGAAGGCTGCCGCGGGCGGCCCCGGGAGCCTCTAGGTCGTGTATGATTCGGCATAAGGGCTCCGGCCACGCTGCCACCTTGTGTGGCCAGCCCCGCTGGTTAGCGTCACCCCACCGCAACGATCCTGCCCCCCGTTGTATCGTTTAGTCGTAGAGGAATTGTTTCGATGCGATGCACCCTGCCGGTCCCAATGGCTGCCTTCTCGTTGATTGCCCTGTGGCTTGGCTGCGGCTCCGTGATATTGGGCGATGAATCCAATAAATCGCAGGACCAAAGCAGCGCTGGCTACACGGTGAGCCTGTTCAACGGCGAGAACCTGCACGGCTGGCACGTAACCGATTGCGAAGTTGCCGCGGCCGATGGCGTACTCAAGCTGGTTTCGGGCGACGGCTTTGTCCGCACCGACCACCGCTATGGCGATTTCGTGCTGGAACTGCAGTGGCGGCCGCTCAAGGAGCAGGCATACGACTCAGGCATCTACTTCCGCAGCGAGTTGCCGGCTGAAGGGCAGCCCTGGCCCAAGCAGTACCAATTGAATCTCCAACAGGGCAAGGAAGGTGTGGTCGGCGGTATCGAGGGCGCCAAGCCCCGGCCCGAGTTGGTCAAGGCCGGTCAGTGGAATGAACTCCGGCTGACCGTCGTGGGCGAGGATATCCGCGTGGAGATCAACGGCCAGGAGGCCTGGAAGGGCACCGGCATCAAGGCACCGGCAGGCTACATTGGTTTTCAGGCTGAAGTGCCCATCGGAGGCCAGTTCGAGTTCCGCAATATCCGCATCACCGAGCTTGGCTACCAGTCGCTTTTCAATGGCCGCGACCTGGCGGGCTGGGAGCCTGGTGCCGGTAAAGAGGCCACTTGCTGGAACGTAGAAGATGGCCTGCTGGTGTGCAACGGCAAGAAGGGGCCGTGGCTCCGCAGCGAGCAGGAGTACGGCGACTTTAACCTGCGGCTCGATTACAAGGTGCGGCCCGGCGGCAACTCGGGTGTGTATACCCGCGTGCCCAAGAACGGCGCGCATCACGGCAAACAGGCGGGGGTGGAGATTCAAATTCTCGACGACCACGCGCCGCGCTACGCCAAGTTGAAAGACTACCAGTATTGCGGCAGCGTGTACGCCATTGCTCCCAGCACTCAGCACGTGGGCCGCGAAGCTGGCCAGTGGAACAGCCTGGAAATCGACTGCCGCGGCACCCGCTACCGCGTAACGCACAACGGGGTGGTGATCGTCGATGCCGATGTCGACGCCTTCCCCCAGTTGGCCGAACGGCTGACCAAGGGTTACCTGGGGCTGCAGAACCACAGCGAGGAAGTCTGGTTCCGCAACCTGCGGATCGGCCCCCCGCAACCGTGATGGGTGGCCGATGCAGGCGGCGGTCCTGCGGTACGGACCTCGCCCCCCGCGACAACCCGAAGACAACCGGGTAGACTGCAAAGCAACCGGCTGGCCACGCCGGTTGGAGGGCGAGTTGTGCCGGCCGCCGGATCGTGCGCCGCGCCGTCCCGTCCTGCCTGGATACCTGGCTCCCCCCGCCGCGGCTCAACATCGCCAGGGAAGCCGATGTGGCCGTCCGATGCGGTTGCCCCCCATGCGGTGGACGAGGAGCGAAAGAGTACGACATGGAGCGTGACGAGGCGCTGCAATTCCTGTACGACCGGGTGAACTACGAGCGCAAGCCGCCCGACGCCGCCCGGCCCGGCAGCTTCCGCCTGGCCACCATGCAACAGTTGCTGGCCCGCCTCGGCGACCCGCAGCAGCGGATGCCCATTGTCCACATTGCGGGCACCAAGGGCAAAGGCTCCACCGCCGCCTTCACCGCGGCCACGCTCACGGCCGCCGGCTACCGCACAGGGCTGTGCATCTCGCCACATCTAAGCCGGGTGGAAGAGCGGTTTACCGTCAACGGTTGCGAGTGTTCTGCCGAACAGTTCGTCAACCTGGTCGAGCAGGTGCGCCATGCAGCCGAAAGTATGGACGAAGGCGCGCAGCTTACTTTCTTTGAATTAACCACGGCCTTGGCTTTTCTGCACTTTGCCCAAAGCGGCGTCGATGCGGCCGTGGTGGAGGTGGGCCTGGGCGGCCGGCTGGACAGCACCAATGTCTGCCAACCGGCCGTGGCCGTAATCACCAACATCAGTTTCGACCATACCCGGCTGCTGGGAAACACGCTGGCCGCCATTGCCGCGGAAAAAGCCGGTATCATCAAGCCCGGCGTGCCGGTCGTTAGCGGGGTGATGGACGATGAGCCGCGCGAGGTCATCCGCGCCATCTGCCGGCAACAGCAGTCCGAACTTTGGGAACCTGGCGAGGCATTTCGCGGCGAATATCTGCCGCCTGAGTCCAGTCCGTTTCGCGGCGCGGTGCGACTATCGGGCCAGATGTTGCCCGGCGACTTCTGCCAGCAGCCCTGGGAGTTGGGCCTGCTGGGCGGGCACCAGGCTGCCAACGCCGCCGTGGCGGCCGCTGTCCTTGCTCGATTGCGGAGCAGCGGCTGGCAGATTTCCGCCAGGGCTCTGCAGCAAGGGTTGGCTGAGGTGCGTTGGCCGGCGCGGTTTGAAGTCTTGCGCCGCGATCCGCTGGTGCTGGTCGATGCGGCGCACAACGTGGCCTCTGCTGAGGCGCTGCGCGATACCTTGGCAACGCATACTTCGCCGCGGCGAAAGTGGCTGATCTTTGGCACCAGCCGCGACAAGGATGCGCAAGGCATGTTGCGCTTGTTGGCTCCCTGGTTCGATCACATTGTATTGACGCGGTTCCAGAACAATCCTCGCAGTGTGCCGACCGATGAGCTTGCCGCGGCCGCGCTGGCGGCCGGTTGTCCCGAGGCCGCCCTGTCCATCGGCCAGCACCCAGCCGCGGCTTGGGCCCTCGTCCAAGCGCAACTGGCCGAGGGTGACCTGGTATGCGCCGCAGGTTCGATCTTCTTGGCCTCCGAGTTCCGCGAACTATTCACGGCACCGGCGGCGACCACTTCGCTGGCCGCCGCCGGGTGAAACGGCCTCGCCGCTGAAGCGTTTCATGCCACGAAGCTGGCTGGCGCCTGGACGGGCAGCACAACCAGGAACCGCTCGTTCTTCTTCCCGGAAGAAACGACGTTCTCCGGGGCATCCTGAAGATTTCGGCTGATCTCGATCGAGTTCCACCCCAAGGCTCCGGAGGCGAGCGCCAAGTCGCCAAAGCTGCTGGTTCCCGGCCAATGGCCCGCGTGTGGAACAATCACCAGCCGGTCGGCGGGATTCCGTTTGCGAACGATCTCGCGCAAGTTGCCCCGCAGGAAGGTGCCCAGAATCAGAATGACCGTCAGGTTCACGGCCGCCGGGGCGACCCTGTCGAGGTGACGCCATTGGTTCACGAGGTCCGTCTCCGAGCGGTACCAGCACACCTGGACACGCGGTGCTACCGGGGCGGTCGCCGCAGTCGCCGCCAGCCGCGGTGCGGAACTGGCACAGATCCGCAGGGCATCGTGCATGCTGATTTCGTCGCTGCTCGCGAGGAAGCTCTGCCGATCGGTCACAACGAACATTTCTTTCAGAAGGTTGGCAAGCCGTCGCATGGTTCGATCCTTGGGTTAGGTTTGCAAATGCACGTGGGCCATCCCCAGTACGCAGTGCAATCTTAGAAATCCGCTCTAAAGCCCAAGTGAATCGTTCCTAAATTCTGCTTTATCTAATCCTCGCCTGGCCGCTTGAAGACTTAGAATGCCGCTGGGGGGAAAGGATGAAACGCTGCGTCGCATGTCTGGGCGTGGATCGGTTCCGTGCTGCCAGTTTGCCGCACGCCGGCCAGAGCAGCGGCAACTCGACATGCAATGACGCGGGCATTCGCTACGCAACCATCAAATACCCCAGCACCGCTGGATCCGTTCACTGGGAGTTCGAGGTGAGCAGTCGCATTCTGGTGGTCGAGGACGAACGACAGATCGCCGATTTCCTGATTCGAGGACTGAGCGAAGACGGCTACACCGTCGAGCACGCCGCCGATGGCCAAACAGCCTGGACACGCTTGCAGTTCGATCCATGGGACCTGGTGTTGTTGGACTGGTCGCTGCCCGGCGAGAACGGTCTCCAGATTCTGAAACGCTTCCGGCAGAAGGATCACGCCACACCGGTGCTGTTTCTCACGGCGCGCGACGCCGTTTCCGAACGGGTAGCCGGCCTGGACGCCGGTGCCGACGACTATCTCACCAAGCCATTTGCCTTTGAAGAACTGCTGGCCCGCGTGCGGGCGCTGTTGCGCCGCCCCCACCAGAGAAGCGCCGTTACGCTCGAATTTCAGGACATTCAAGTTGACCTGGAGACGCAGCGCGCCAGCCGCAATGGCCATTTCCTGGATCTGACAGCCAAGGAATTGTCGCTCTTGATCTTCTTCATGCGCCATCCGCGCAAGGTGCTCTCGCGAACCCGAATTTACCAAACCGTGTGGGATGAAAATTTCGATGGCCTGTCAAACACCTTGGAGGTCCATGTGAAAGAGCTGCGCCGCAAGCTCGAAGCATATGGTCCCCGCGTCATCCAAACCCGCCGCGGCCTGGGGTATGTGCTGGATGCCGCCTGGGGCGAGGAGTAAATGCGGTGAAGCTGGTCAACCGGGTATCGATCTTCTTCCTGGCGGCATTGGCCGCCGTACTGGTGGTGTACTCCGCCTTCTTCTATGCGCTTGTCCGCTCCCACCTGGTGCAACAGTTCGAGCAGGAACTGCGCGGAACGCTCCACGCGCTGGTGGCTGCCGTCGAAATCGAACCAGAAGAAGTCAAGTGGCAACCACTCGAACACACCATCGCAATGGGGGCCGTCCAAGAACCAGACGAAGTCCAATGGGCGGTGATTGGCGATGGCAGCCGCGTGGTGGACCGGTCGCGTAATGCTACAGCCGAGCTGATTGCCCAAGCAAAGGCGATTTCGTCTTCGTCATCCCAAAGTGCCGAGAGCGGGCACATTGTCACCAGCGACCATTGGAACTTTCTCTATCAGCGGCTGGTCGCTCCAACGCCCGTATACACAGAACGCGAGCTGGACGAATTTGACGAAATCGTCGTGGTAGTCGCCCAGTCTGCCGCGCCGCTGAATGCGAACCTCGGCCGCCTGCTGCTGTTGGTATGCGCGCTGCCGGTGGGAATATGGCTGGTGGCCGCCGCGGCAGGCCGCTGGTTCTGCCGGCGGGCCTTGCAGCCCGTGTCGGATATGTCGGCACAAGCCCGCGCCATGACGGCCGGCAACTTCAGTTCCCGGTTACCCGTGCTGGAAACGAGGGACGAATTGGCAGACCTGGCCGTGGCCTTCAACACGCTGCTCGAACATCAACATCGGGCATTCGAGCAACAACGGCGATTCACAAGCGACGCAGCCCACGAACTGCGGACCCCCTTGACGGTGCTGCTGGGGCAGATTGACGTGGCACTGCGCCGCACGCGGTCGCCCCAGGAGTATGCCGACACGCTCCACGTGCTGCGCGATCAGACCGCCCAGCTTCAAACGATCGTTCAATCGCTGTTGTTCCTTGCCAGGGCCGAAGACGACGCTGTGCTGCCCGACCTGGAAACCTTTTCCCTGGCTGGATGGCTGCCGGAGTATATGAAGCGCTGGCAGGATCATCCGCGCCGGGCGGATATCGGCCTTCGCCTTGGCCCGATGGACGGCAGCTCCGTGGCAGCGTCACCGGCCCTGTTGGCCCGCCTGCTCGACAACCTGATCGAGAATGCCTTGAAGTACAGCAGGCCGGGTTCGAGCGTCGATGTCACGGCATCGCAGGCAGACTCCGAGGCGATGATCGAAGTTCAGGACCACGGATACGGCATCGCTGCCGAAGACCAGGCCGAAATCTTCCATCCGTTCTTTCGCTCCCAGGCGGCTCGCGATGCCGGAATTACCGGAACTGGCCTGGGCCTTGCCATTGCTGCAAGAATCGCCGCCGCCTTTGGTGGACAGCTTACCTGCACCAGCCAGGTCGGCCAAGGCAGCCGCTTCACCTTGCGATTGCCGCTGGTCCGCGCAGCGTGACTCCGCCAGGGTCTGGACGAAGGCGGCCGCATTGATGAGAGCTTCGCCCCAGGATTCAAGATGCGCGCGATGGCGGAAGCGTGCAGTGCTTTCGAAGGATGCTGCTGCTCTTATGCCTGCCTCGCCTGGGAATCCCAAACCTGCGACGGCACGGCGGCGAAGAATTTCCCGAGTATGAAGCCGTTTTTAGATTGGCTTCACCGTCACCTTATGTCGATTGGCGATACTTCTCATAGTAACGCAGCCTGGTTCGTTGCAACTCACCCCATTCCAAGAGGAACTTTATCATGAACGCAATGCAGTCGTTGTTCGCGGTCGCCGCCGTTGCCGGTTTGCCGCTGGCCTGGGTCATGGCTGACGATCGGCCCCCGGCAAACGCTAAGCCCCTGGTTGAAATCGTCGAGCAGCTTGAACGGGAGGGCTACGGCCCGTTCGTCGATATCTCGTTCGACGACGGATATTGGGAGGTCGAAGTCTACGAAGGCGACACACAGTACGAGTTGGAGGTCGATCCGCAGACAGGCAAGGTTCGTTCCAAGGACCGCGACGATGCCGAAGCCCGTCCACCGCGCGACGCCCAGCCGCTGTCCAAGCTTCTCCGACAGCTTGCCAAGAGCGGCCACACCCGGATCAAAGAGGTGTCGTTCGAGCGGCGCTACTGGGAGGTGGAGTCGCTCCTCAACGATGGGAAGCACGAAATCCACGTCCATCCCGTGACCGGCGAGATCATCAACGACCGGCTCGACGACTAGCCGCAGGCATTATCTCAGCAGGCATCATCCCAGCAGGCAGCCGCCCAGGGCAACCGGTTTTGATGCCGGTGCCGGCGGTTGCTTGCGGGATTCATTTTGTTGCAGCCGCCGGGACCGGAGGGGCCGCTACTTGGCGATGCAGTAAAGGTACTTCTTGCCACGGATGAACAGCTTGCCGTCGGAAATGGCCGGGGAAGCAATCGTTTCGTCGTCAAGCTGGTTTTCGGCCAGCTTCGAGAACCCCAGTTGGGCCGAAACCACCGTGCATAACCCCTGCTGATTCAAGAAGTACACCCGGCCTTCGGCGGCAATCGGCGACGCCTTGTAGTCGCCCTTGAGCCGCTGCCGCCAGTTCTCACCTCCATTGCGGGCAGATGCACACTTGGCAATGCCGTTGTCGGCAACGGTGAACACCAGGTCATTCCACACCACGGGGCAGCAACTGTCAGGCGTGGCCCCTTCGTTCTGCCAGATGAGGTGCCGCCGGTCGAGTTTGCCCGACGCCCCGCGGATGTTGACGGCGAACGTCGGCCCACGCATGCCCCGCGTGGCAAACACGTAGTCACCCGCGATCGTGGGCCCGGTGATGGTACGCCCGCCCTGGAGGCCTTCCATCCACCAGAGCCGTTCTCCGGTGGCTGGGTTGTAGGCATCGAGCTGATTGCCGCCCATCACGATCAGTTCGTCGCTGTCGCTGGTGGTACGGAGCACCGGGGTGGTGTACGAATCGGCCGATTCGGCCTTGGCGCCGGTCATGCGTTCGGCGGTCCAACGGACCCGGCCGTTGCGCTTGTTGTAGGCCTCCAGGTAACTCTTGGCCGGTGTGGTTTGCAAATCGTCCAGCGGGTCCTGCATGCAGACCACGATCACCAGGTCGCGATAAATCACCGGGCTGTTGGCATGCCCCCACCACACGGTGTACGGCCCGTGATCGTCCTGCAGGTTACGCTTCCAAAGCTGGTTGCCGTCGAAATCGTAGGCCGCCAGGTCGCCGTTGCCGAAATGGACGACGACCATCTCACCATCGGTGACGGGCGAAGGGCTGGCCTCGTTGTGCAGGCGGTGGAACTTCTGCTGGCCCCGGTCGGCCTGCCGCGCGGTCCCTTGCGACGTGCCAACCTGCCTGGTCCACACGATGCGGCCGGTATCCTTGTCCAGCCGCAACAGCAGCAGTTGGTCGCCTTGCTGCGCGGTGACGAAGATGGCGTTATCCCAAATGGCCGGGGTACTGGCACCTTCGCCGGGCAGGGCCACTTTCCATTGCACGCCTGCCCGCTCGCTCCAATACAGCGGCAAGCCGGTTTCCTGGCTGCTGCTGTTCTGCTGCGGCCCTCGCCACATGGGCCAGTTGTCGGCCGCAACCGAGCCGGCCATCAGCAACGTGCCGCACAGCGCCGCGGCCATGCATACCAACAGCCGGCGGTGAGCTATCCAGCATCGAACGTTAACGTCCAGCTTCATCGGATCGAATGTCTCCCTGCAGAGGGGCGCGAGGGGTGGGTCGTGCCGTGCGGGCCGGCAATCGTCGCTACGACTTGGTAGCGATGGGTAACTGGTCGATCTTGGCCGCGAGGATGAAATCGTTCTCCGAAAGGCCGCCAATTGCATGGGTGGTCAGCTCGATCCACACGTTGCGATAGCCTTCCAGGTGCAAGTCGGGATGATGGCCTTCCAGTTCGGCCACCTGGGCCACGCGGCCGAGAAAGTCGAAGGCCGCTTCAAAATCCTTTGCCTTCCAGTCGCGACGGATGCGCTTGCCGTCGTGCGTGAGTTTCCACTGGGGAACTTCCTGAAGTTGCTGCTGAGCCTGCTCCGCGGTGTAGGGTTCTACGCCGCCTTCGCACGGCTTGCAGCGTTGCGATGCCAGTTCGGCTGCCGAGAGATGGGCCATGCTGCTTCCTCCTGAGAAACGTAACTGGCCATAGCGGCCGCGCTTGCACACGGATCGCCAGAGTTGGTTGAAATAGCCGCCGGTGCGCCCAGACGTCGTTAAAATCGGCGCCAAGGGGCTATTCGTTATTATCAGCCACCAGGCCGGCTAAGGTCAAACTGGCTGCGCGCCAGAGGCAGCATCTCGGGGAGCCTCCCAACCGTCAGCTCGCCCTGAAAGCATGCTAAGGTTTAGGAGGGCCTGTTCCCGATATCCTCAGCGCGTGAACGCGGAGTTACCATGCCAACCCAACACCAAGCTTACCTCCGCGGCTGCGGTCTATTGGCGATGGCCGCCTTAGCCTGGATCGCAGGGGACCGTTCAGCTTGGTCCGCTGCCAGGGCGGGACGTCCACTGCCGTCGTTTCAGGTGGTGCAAGGCGTCGTCGAGCGGCACTTCCTGACCGAAACCGAATATCGGCCCGGCGACATCATCACGCGCTCGCAGGTGGAAGCGGTCTTGGTCGCCGTGGACGCCTTGGGTTGGAAGGTGCCAAGCCGCGACTCCCTGATGAAGGAAACGCTGCCCGACCGGGCTTTCTTGCCGCGCAGCCTGCGGACAGAGAAGGGGCGCGAATTCATGGAGCACATCAAGGACGACCCGGGCGCCTACGACCGCCTCGATCGGCTCGCCATGATGCCGCAAGGGCGCGAAACCGTGCTGGCGCTGATTCGCGGCCCCGAAGGCTGGAAGATGATCGACTACATGACCCGCACCCAAGGCGGCAAGAACCTCGGCTTGCAGCTTTCCAACGCCCCGAGCGGCCACAACTTCAACAAGGCAACCGGCCGCATCTACACGGTCGACGACCTGCTGCGCCGCCTCCGCACGCTACACGACCAGGAGCTCGCCCGCCGGGCACAAAGCGAACAGCAGTAACCATACCGCGCCCAGGGCGTAAGGCCGGTTCCACCGGCCGTCACCGATGATGCGCCACCACTTGGGGTTCGAGGGCTACCCCCCCATTCCGTCCGGATTGCATCCGGCGACAGCCGGATCTGTGGGCGGTGTTTGTAGCTGGCGCGTGTGGGTAGGGCCAATCAACCAGGCGGCCTGCTAATCCGAGCGCTGCCGCAGCACTTCATAGCACAGCACGGCGGCGGTGGCCGATACATTGAGGCTATCGCCCACGCCTCGCATCGGAAGCCGTACGGCGGTCACGCCCTCGCCCTGCCAGATGGATGAAAGCCCTCGGGCTTCGCTCCCCAGCACAATGGCGCAGGGTCCTCGAAAGTCGGCCTGCGTATAAACCTGCGAACCTTCGACGCGCGCGGCAAAGATCGCAATGCCTGCCTCCTTGAGCCAGGCGAGCACTTCATTGGCCGGTGCCGCTGCCAATGGCACGGCAAACAGCGCGCCCAGACTCGCCCGCACGGCGTTGGGATTGTAGAGATCGGTGGCCCCATCGCCGGTGACGATCAGCCCTGTCATGCCGGCGGCGTCGGCCGTTCTGGCGACGGCCCCCACGTTGCCCGGCTTCTCGACGCTTTCGAGAATCACCAGCGCCGTACTCTGATCGACGGCGATGCGATCCAGCTCCAGCGGCGGCGTGATGGCAACGGCCACCAGGCCCTCGTCGCGCTCGCCGTAGGCCAGCTTTTCCAGCACGGCCGGGGGGACGTCGAACCGCGCTTGGGGAAAGCGCTCTGCCAGCAGCGATAGCGCCGCCTGGGCCTCGGGCGTGCGGCAGCGCGCTTCGCACACAAAGGCTTCTTCAATCTCGATACCCGCGGCAAGCGCCCGCAATAGTTCCCGGCCGCCATCGATGACAAATCGGCCCTGCCGCATTCGCTGCCGCCGGTCACGCAGCCTGACGGCGCGTTTCACCCTGGGGTTGTGGACACTGTGGATGTACGCCATGGGCCAGGCCAGAGCCAAGGCGGCTTGAAAGAGCGTAGTTCAACTGTGATGGATCAGCAGGATGTCGCCGTCCTGCACCACGTAATCGCGGTGTTCTTGCCGCATCAGGCCTTGCGCTTTCACTTCCCGCTCGCTGCCCAGCCGTACCAGGTCTTCCACCCGCATCACCGATGCCCGGATGAATCCCTTGGCCAGATCGGTGTGGATGCCGGCGGCCGCATCGAGGGCGGTTCCGCCGATGGGCAACAGCCAGGTGCGGACTTCCTTCTCGCCCGCGGTGAAGAAGGTGAACTGCCCGGAAGCCAGCATGATCTGCCGGATGACTTCTTCCTTGCGGGGCCCCAGCAGTTGCATCTCGGCCTCGAATTCCTGGCGATCCTCGGGGCTCATCTTGCCCAGTTCCACTTCCAACCCCAGTTGCGAGACGACCACCGGCGTGCCCTCGGGCACCACGCGGCGGTACTGATCCAGGTCGGTTTCGTCATCGGCAACGTTCACTACCACCAGACGCGGTTTTTCGGTCAACAGGCGAAACGAGCGCGTCGCGCGCCGCTGGTCTTCGGTCATCTGGTCGGTGGGAACGAACTGCCCCGCTTCGAGTTTGGCTTGCAGTTCTTCGAGCGCGGCGAGGTCGGCCAGTTCCTGCTCGCGATTGGGGCGCGGCTTCTTGGTCGATTCGCGCAACCGTTCCACGCGGCCGGTCACGATCTCCAGGTCGGCCAGCAGCAGGTCTTCGGCAAAGCCGTTGAGTTCCCTGGCGGCATCGGCGCCGGAGAAGGCCGGGATGACCATCACCAGGCACTCGGCCTCACGAATCAATCCCAGCCGGGCCGCATTGCCCTGGTGGTCGCGGCTGAGCCCCGGCGTATCCACAATCTCCAGCGCTGCCTGCGTGACCTTCTTGGGCTTGTAGATCTCGCACAGCGTGGCGATGCGTTCGTCGGGAATCGGTGCCATCGCACTTTGGCCCGTGTGCGCGTGGGCCGGGTTGGCAGGCTCACCCGTCAACCATTCAAATAACGTGCTCTTGCCGCTTCCTTGATATCCAACCAGGCCGATCTTCATGGGGGGTGAATTGGGCGATGTTCTTGGGGGGGTGAGGAAAGCCAGGAAAGCGCGTACCGCTCCCCAGGGGCCGCGACCGGCGACCGCGTGTTGTTCTACCGCTTCGCCCGTAAAGCTGTCCAGGGCCGGCACTCGCGACAACGAAGATCATGCGGCGGGGGGCCTTAGCCGCAATCGCGATGGCAACTGGCCGGAGGTGCCACGCAACGCGAAGTGGCCAGTGCCGCTCCCCAGCGGGCGCCGATTTACCGCTGGCCGCTGAGTTCTTCGGCCGTCAGTTCGTTCCACAGCGGCCGCCCCTGCTGGAACGCCCCGATATTGTGGAGGGCAATCTCCCAAATCCGGCTCAGGAAGTGCGGCCCCCGGTCCGAGCCCGAAATGTGTGGTGTCATGATGACGTTGGGCAGCGACCACAGCGGATGGTCCGGAGGCATCGGGTAGTAGTAGTGGGTGTCCAGCGCCGCGCCGCTGATCCAACCCTCGCGCAGCGCCCTGAGCAGCGCTTCTTCCTGCACGATGGGGCCCCGGGCCGGGTTGAGCAGAAAGGCTGAAGGCTTCATCGCCCGCAACTCGCGCTCGCCGATCAAGCCGGTACTGGCCGGCGTTTGCGGAAGCGCGAGCACCAGAAAATCGAGCGACGCCAGAAACTCCAGTTCCTGGCCGGGACCAAAAATGCGATCGGGCAGCTCGCCTAGAGGATCGCCGGTGCCGGGCACGCAGTACGTGTTCTTGCGCGGGGCGACGCCATGCCGCGTGAAAACGTGGACGTCCAGGCCGAGGTTCTTGGCCAGCCGGGCCGTTTCACGCCCGATACCCCCATATCCCCACAACCCAACGGTCCGGCCGCGAATCTCCTCGTGGAACCGGCCCGAGATGTCCCACACCCCCTGCTCCTGGTTGCGGATCATGGTGCGCAGGTCGCGGGCCAGGTTGATCATCATGGCCACGTTCCATTCGGCGATAGCCGTGTCGTACACGCCGCGGGCGTTGCAGGCCCTGATGTTGCGCTCGACCAGATTGAGCGGGTAAAGCTGCGAAAATCCGACCGATCCAAGCTGGATCAGCCGCAACTTTCCAGCCTCGTGCATGTTGGTCGGCGGAACCGTGAAGATCATTACTTCGGCATCGCGCACGACTTCGCTGGGGAGCGGACGGGCCTTCTTTTGAAAGCTGCCAGGATCCTCGGCCACGTACACTTCGCCAAGCCGGCCCAGGCGCTCGAGCGAAGCAGCATCCGTTCGAATATCGACAACAATCTTGGTCATGCCTGACTCCGCCATTGCGGCCGCCACGGCCACTTGGAAATCCTGCGCCGCGCCCTGCCAGCGCCGCTAGCCGCCAACTTTACTACCCGCCCACGTCGTCGGCCCTGGGAACATCTTCGCCGATGGTGGCATCGGTGGCTTCAGGGCTGGGCTGCTGCGAATCGACCGGCAGCACGAGCACGGGCCGGCGACTGCCGCGGATGATGCGTTCGGCGGTAGACCCGAACAGTAGCCGCTCGATGCCGCCGCGGCCCATCTGCTTGCCCAGCAGGATGGCACCGACTTGAAATTCCTCGCTCTTGCGGAGGATTTCGAGGAAAGGGATGCCTTCGGTGACAATGGTTTGCACATCGACCTTATCGCCGGCCAGGGCGGATAGCCGCTGCTTGTGCTGGGCCATGGCCGTATCGGCCTGGTTCTTCATCGTTTGCAACACGTGTTCCCGTGTGCCCAGGGCGTGCGTGGCAGCGAACTCCACCAGTGATTCGTCCAGCACGTGCAGCAGGATGACGAGCGGCTCCTCACCGCTGGCCAGGCGGATGGCCTGGTCCATCACTTCGTTGCAGATGGGCGAAAAATCAATCGGTACCAGAAGGCTGTCGAAGTCGAGCACGGCCGTCCTACCTCTTTCCAAGTGAACCGACAGGACCTGACACATCGCCACGCCTATTGTACCGCTGTTGCCCAGTGAAGGCAGCACGCCGCCCGCGGTTGCCCGCCCTGCGCAAAGCTCTGCAGTGAAATCCCGGCATCGGGCCAAAGGCACAGGACGCTCAGGCCCCGAAATAGGGCAAGGATTGAATGTCCATGAGCCATCCCTCAGCCACGAATTCCCTCGATCAACGTATGTGGAGGGAAATAGGCGGGGGGAATCGATCGCACGGCGCCCTGGATGCCGGCGCGATTATCAGTTGATACGGCACCGCCGGCTCGCGGAACCATGCACTGCCCCCTCTGCTGGCTGGGGACCGCGCCCACTGGCGGCCGATCGTACGGCCCAGTGCGATGGCCCAGTGCGATGGCTCAGCACGATTGTGCGGGTTGGGCCGATTGACGCGCTGCCAACCGGAACATACATTTACTCACATGGCATTGCGGCTGAAATTTGGGCCGCGCCGTGCCGACAATATTCTTGCCCGATCGGATCATTTCCGGCCCAACGGCAAGGCCCGCCCCCTTAGCTCAATTGGCAGAGCATCTGACTCTTAATCAGAGGGTTCATGGT
>CAZEEG010000060.1:0-262 GCA_964511065.1 uncultured Pirellulales bacterium
GCATACGGGCCAAAGGCGCGGTTGATGAACGCGAACTGCTCAAAGCCGTTGCCGCTGTACCAGGCGATGAAGAACTCCATCGCGTAGGCGTAGCCCACCATGCTGCCGGTGGCGAGGATGATCTTGTTCATGTTCTCCAGGTGCCGCATCGTCACCAGGTCCTTCAGGCCGAAGAAGGCCCGGGCGGGGACCATTAGCGTGACCACCATCGCAAAGCCGCTGAACACGGCCCCGGCGACGAAGTACGGCGGGAAGATCGTGG
>CAZEEG010000060.1:272-31213 GCA_964511065.1 uncultured Pirellulales bacterium
GGTGTGCCAGCCGGGTATTTGGCTCACGGCAAAGTCGAAGCTCACGATCGTATGCACCGAGAGCACCAGCGGCGCGGCCAGCGCGGCCAGCAGCATGTAGGCGGTTTCGTAGCGGGCCCAGTGCCGGGCGGAACCCGTCCAACCCAGCGAGAAAATGCCGTACAGCAGTTTCCGGATTTTCGTCTTGGCCCGGTCGCGGAGCGTTCCCAAGTCGGGAATCATGCCCATGTACCAGAACAGCAACGACACCGTGGCATAGGTGCTCACGGCGAACACGTCCCACAGCAGCGGGCTGCGGAAGTTGGGCCACATGGACAGGTTGCTGGAGGGCACGGGGAACAACCAGTACACGAACCACACCCGGCCCACGTGAATTGCCGGAAAGATCCCGGCGCAGATCACGGCGAAGATCGTCATGGCCTCGGCAAAGCGGTTGATGCTGGTCCGCCAGTGCTGCCGGAACAGGAACAAGATGGCCGAGATCAACGTGCCGGCGTGACCGATACCGACCCAGAACACAAAGTTCACGATCGGCCAGGCCCAGAACACGGGGCTGTTGTTCCCCCAGATACCGGTTCCCTTGAAGATGAGGTAGCCGATCAGGGAAAAGAACATCAGCGTGAGCGACGACGAGATGGCAAACGCCACGTACCAGGCCCTGGGGGGCTTGGGCCGTTCGGCGATCTTGCTCACCGTTTCGGTGACACTGTGCAGGGTCTGCTCGCCGGTGACCAAGGGCGGCCGCTGCCGGGGATCATTGACGTCGATGCTGGTTGTGGCTGTCGCCATGGCTTGCTGTATCTACGGGGCTTTCAGGTTGCCAGTTGCCGGCTGCTGTTGGGATCAATGGTTATGCGTGTTGCGCGCGGGCCGCTTCCCCACCATCGACCAGGGCCGGGTGAGGATTGCGAATCCGGGCCAGGTACCGCGTCCGCGGCTTGATGTTCAGTTCCGCGAGCATGGCATACGCGCGGGGGTTGCGGTGCGCTTGGGCCACCTTGCTTTCCGAGCGGTTCAAATCGCCGAACGAAATTGCCTGCGTGGGGCACGCCTGCTGGCAGGCCGTGACAATTTCCTCCGGTCCCAGCGGCCGGCCTTCCCGGCGGGCGCCAATCTTGGCGTTCTGAATCCGCTGCACGCAGTAGGTGCATTTCTCCATCACGCCGCGGCTGCGGACGGTGACTTGGGGATTGAGCAGCAGCGAAGTCAGGTCGTCGTTCGCCTGCTGCAAGCGCGGCTCATGGTCGCGGTAATCAAAGAAGTTGAACCGCCGCACCTTATAGGGGCAGTTGTTGGCGCAGTACCGTGTGCCGATGCAGCGGTTGTACGCCATGTCGTTGAGGCCTTCGTCGCTGTGGACCGTGGCCGCCACCGGGCACACCTGCTCGCACGGTGCGTTTTCGCAATGGTGGCAAGTGACCGGTTGCGTGACCACTTGCGGATCGTCGGGATCGCCGCGGAAGTACCGGTCCACGCGGAGCCAGTGCATCTCGCGGCCCATCTCGATCTGTTCCTTGCCTACCACCGGCACGTTGTTTTCCGCCTGGCAGGCAACCATGCAGGCGTTGCAGCCGATGCACTTGTTCAGATCGATGGCCATGCCCCAGGCTTGGCCTTCGTACGAGACTTCTTCCCAGAGCGACACCAGGGGCGGGTGGTGATGATCTTGCGGCGGGAACGAGGCGTGATGATCGCCGTGGTTCCCTTCGCTATGGCCGTTTTCACCGTGACCCGCTTCACCGTTGGCGGCCGAGCCGTTGGTTTGCCCAGCATGGCCACCGTCGGCTTCGCGCTCAGACGATGCCGCAACCAGGTGTAGCTTGTCGCCGGCCGCGCGGGTGCCATTTCGGGCGACCGTGCCCTCGGGCGTGAGCGACGATCGCATTTGCGATGAACGGTGCGGGCCGTGCTTTTCGAGGAACTGCTGATATTCCTCAAAGGTGCCTTCGCGAACCAGCGCGCCGATCCGGTTGCCGATGGCTTCCAACCCGACCCGGTCAATTGAATGATGGTCTTGCGTGGTTGCCAGGGTTGCGGCGGCGGTGCGCAGCGGCGTCAATGTGGCATCGTTGGCCACATACCAGGCATCGCGGCTGCGCAAGGGGCCGACATCCACCCCCACGGTTTCGATGCCCAGGGCCTCGCTTCCACCCACGTGCCCGGCGGCGGTGCGACCATACCCCAGCACCAGGCCGATGGTGCCGCGGGCCATGCCCGGCAGAATATAGACGGGCATTTCAACGCTGCGGCCTGCCCGCTGGATGCGAACATTCTGGCCTTGCTCCACGTTGAGTGCAGAGGCGGTGGCCGGTCCCACAACGGCGGCGTTGCCCCAGGTGATCTTAGTGAGCTGATCGGGCAGTTCCTGGAGCCAACTGAGGTTGGCGAAGCGGCCGTCGTAAACGCTGCTGCTGACGAGGAACGCCAGTTCGAGCTGATCGGCGACAATGTCCGTATTGCGCCATGAGGCCTGTGAGTCGTCGCCGGGAATTTCCAGCGCTGCCAGCGATTGAAGCTTCACATCGGCTGCGGCAGGGCGGCTTTCTTCAGCGAAGCCGTCGTGAACCAGCTTTCGCCAGGCGCGGTCCGACGCATTGCTGCTGATCGCGGCCCACGTCCGGCGGACGAGGTCGCGGCCTTGCGGGTGGTCGTCGCCGGTCAGAAGGGCGAGCAGTTCAATCTGCGATTTCCCGCCGTGCAGAGGCTCGATAAGTGGTTGGGCGAGCGAATAAATGCCCTGCTCGGTGAGGGCATCGCCCCAGCTTTCCAGCCCATGCGCCTGCGGCAAGAACCATCGGCACGCTTGGGCGGTTTCGTTCTCGTACAGTCCCAGGTAAGCGGAGCCTTTGACCTTGGCGAGGACTTCGGCGAACTTCAGTTCGGCCGGTGCGTCGTACACCGGGTTGCCATCCAGCACCAGCAGCGTGGAAACCTGGCCGTTCCCGGCGGCCTCGGCCAGTTCTTCGATGGTGCCGGCCGCGGCATCGGTTTCGGGCGATTCCCAGTATTCGATGGTCTTGTTGACGTTACCCAAGAGGGCATTCAAACGGTGGGCTCGGGCGTGTGCCTGAGGCGATTGCTGCGGCCCGACCACGACGAGGCTCGCGGCGGCATGTTCCACCAGGTCGGTGGCCAGCACATCGAGGAACCGCTCACGGCGCGCGGCGATGTTATCGGCCGGAGGCAGCGGCCCGGCAGGCGGTGTCACGGCCTTCCCGGCTTTTTGATCGTCGAGCAGCTTTTGCACGCGGGCTTCGAGCGACGCCAGGAAACTTTCGATCTGGTGGCTGCCCAGTGGCAGGCGATGATCGGCCGCCGCGCCCGTGGTACTGAAGGCGGCTTCGACGGCATACAGCCGGTTCATGCGGCCGCGGTCAGCATCGCGGCCGGCAACGAAATCGCGGGCGTGCTTCACCGCGGCGGGATGATGGCCCAGCGGATCGGCGTCGAAACAGGCCATCACTTCGGCCTGATCGAGCGCCAACCGCGAACGATAGGGCTTGCCCAGCGCCAGGGTGGCGCCTTCGCGTTCGTTGCGGCGTTCCAGGGAAGCGTGCTCGAACCAGCGGGCTTTGGGGAACCGCTTTTCAAACTGCTTGCGCAGTTGCGCCCGGCTGGGCGAGTTGGAAGGCGCGGCGAGGACGGCAACGCCTTGCCCGTCGGTCCCGGCCTGGTCGGCGAACCACTTGGCAAATTGTTCCCAAGTGCGGCTGAATGCGGTGCCGGAATCGCGCTCGCGAAGCTGGCCGGCGCGGTCCGGGTCGTATAGCTCCAGGACGCAGGCTTGCGAGAAGGCGTCGGTACCGCCGCGGCTATCGGGGTGGTCGGGGTTACCTTCCACCTTCAGCGGCCGGCCATCCAGGCTGGTCACCAACAGCGGCCGCGCGCCGCCGGCCAACTCAATCGTGGTGGCGAAGTGTTGCGGGGTGCCGGGCGTACGATTGGCGGGCCGCTCAGCCAGCGGCATGATCGTTTCTTTTTCCCAGCGGCAACCGGCCATGGTGCCGAATGCCAGCGACGCGCCCATCACCTGCAACCACCGCCGGCGCGAAATACCCGACGGAAGTTCAGAGGCGGCCTGGGGAAACTCGCGGGCGAGGAACTCGCGGAACCTGGGCGTGTCGGCGAGTTCTTCGAGGCTTCGCCAGTAGCTGTTGTGAGGTCCGGAAGGAGGCGTCATCGGTGGCACGTCGAACAGTTAGTCGAGGTCTTGATGTTCAGTTGCTGATGCACTTCGCGGCCGACTTCCACCGGGTCGCGTTCGGGAACCCAATCCATTAGGGTGATCGCGTCCAGCGGGCGCAGGTGCGGTGTGGGGTCGCGGTGGCAATCGAGGCACCACGACATGGACAGCGGTTGGGCCTGGTACACCTGGTCCATCCGGTCCACGCGTCCGTGGCACGAAACGCAGCCCACCCCGCGGTTTACGTGCGCGCTGTGGTCGAAGTAAGCAAAGTCGGGCAGGTCGTGGACGCGAACCCAGGGAATGGATTTCCCGGTCGCCAGGCTCTCACGCACCGGAGCCAGCTTGGGGCTGTCGGCCAGCACCGAGGCAAACGCCACGCTGCCGTCGCCCTGCTTGCCGCTGTGGCAATTGCCGCACGTTTGCGTAGGGGGGATGGCCGCATGGGACGATTGCTCCACTGTGTTATGGCAGTAGCGGCAATCGAGCTTCAGCTTGCCTGCATGGGTCTTGTGGCTGAACGGCACGGGCTGCTGGGGTGAATAGCCGACATTGACCGTCCGAGGCTCGGTCGCAAAGTACGCCACCGCGGCCCCGTACAGCACCGTAACGCCGACCACTCCGCCCAGCACCATGACCAGACGATTGGTCCAGCTAGGAAACGCCCAACCGGCATCGTCTTGACCGCCGCCGCCATCGCCACCCGAGGGCGCAACGGGCGGGTTGCTGCCGCTATCGGAGTGCGAGGGGCCGCTGGGAGCCGCACCGGCGGTGCCTTCCCTTGGGGGAGGCGATGCTGGCGCAGTGGGGGACGGGTCCGACGGCGTGGGGGCCGGTTCGCCGTGAGGTTGGGGAGTTGGATCTTGAGACGCAGCCATTGAGAATCTGTCGAGCGAGTTCGTTCTGGTCCAGGCTTGTCCAGCAAGAGCGTTGAATGCCCGCAGTTGATCCCAGCCTGGCCCGGTACCGCCTGGGGCGACACGCAAGCCGTTGGTGGCATGGGGTTCACCTGGGCAGGGCCAGGAGTAATCGGGCGATAACTATCGCAATCGCAGGCAGTTACGTTCTGGCTGCGCACGCAAAGCGCGTAGTCCGAGCGCAAACCGCCGTGCGGCTTCATTTTCAACCGTTGCAAGGGGCCGAAGTCGGGCAGGCGAAGTACGGGGTGCGATTCTGTGGCTTGGGTGGCTTAGGAGGTCAAGCTGCGGAGGACTCGGCGAACCCGGCAGCCGTCGGCACCATCCCAGTAACCTGTCGGTGAAATGATAGCCACAATCGCAGCCGTGTTTGAGGTGGTAAATCGTCGCACGCGATCGGGGGGTATCGGCCCGCTGGTGGACGCAACCCAAGCATCAAATTCCACTTGCGCTAATCTTTTGCACCGTTTCTGCGATTTGGGCCAGATCGGCACGGCTTGCCGCTTTGGCAATTGAACTGCCAGTTCTCGGCACACACGGTACGGATGCGTCATTTTCCCCAGTTTGCGAAGTCGGTTTAATTTGAGGTCGGATCGATTCGGGGACACAGCCTCTCGTGGGGCTTTGCCGAGGTTCTGCGAGGTACAATCGTCCGATCGTCCTGCCGGTGGGCCAGCGGAGGCCATTCCGGCGGCTGCCCGATACGGCTCTCTGGGCAGCCGGCATGCACCGGAGACGGTGGGGCACTTCGTGGTTTGCGTCGCAAGGTGGCAACCCCTATGCGATTGCGGCCAGGGCTGGTACCTTGACGGCTTATCGGAACTTGCCGCTCATCCCTGTGCTGCCAAAGTTATGATGTCGGCTTGCCTTCGCGCCATCGGAGGCGATCGCTCGGCCAGTCCATCGTCGTTGCGGGGCTGCTTTGCTGGCGGGCGATGGTCTCGCCGCCCTCCATGCAAACCGCAAGGTGGGCCGCTCCGTTAACCGCCCAACGGAGCGAGGGAACGGCGGGGCAAGGCCGCCGTTGAATGGTTGGCGGCCTTGGGCTTGATATTCCCCCCGACCCGGCGCGTCGGATAAGGATCTCGCGAATGAACAACCGTTTTGCGCTATTCCTGTTGCTGTCGGGAGCATTGTTCCTGGCCAACGTGGCTTACCTGGCGATGGTTCAGCAGAACCAGCGCCCGCAGGATCAGCAAGGTCAGCAGGCCAAGCAAGCCGCGCCCAAGGAACAGCAACCACCGGCCGTAGTGGAAATTGCTCCGTATTTTGATCCTCGCCAAGAAATCGCCGAGGCCCCCGAGCAGTGGTTGACCCTCGGTTCGGCCGATCCAGAGTCCGGCTATCGCTTGCTGCTGACGCTCACCTCGCGCGGCGCATCGCTTTACAGGGCTGAAAGCAACCAGACGCGCTACCTGGACCTGGAAGCCCGCCAGGCAGGCCAGGGTTACTTGGGCGAGCTGGCCCTGCGATTGCCTCAAGCCGGGACCGGGGCGGAAGTTCGCATCGTTGGCCCGGGTACGGCGGCCGAGCGTGCGGGCTTAAAGGTGGGCGACATCATCACGGCCATTTCCGGTCCCGACCAGCCATCGATCGAGATCGACCGCCCGGCAAAGTATCGCGCGGCGCTGGCCAACTTTGAGGTTGACGATCAGATTACGTTGACCGTGCAGCGGCCCGGCGACGACGGCAGCACCAGCACCGTCACCCTGCAAGCCACGCTTGTCCCGGTTCAACTGAGCATCATCGATCCCGACCAGCCGTACGCCGCCTTCGAGCCGTTCTCCATGCTGCTTACGCTCCAGCGGTTCGACGACCAGACCATCCCTGCGGTCGTGGCCGAATTGTTGCCCGTTGGGCTCCGGGCCGCAACGAGCGATCGCAGCGGCGTGCTCGTTGCCGAGGTCACTTCGCAGTCGCCCGCCGCCAGGGCCGGTTTGCAGTCGGGCGACCTGATCACACACGTTGGTGAGATGGCGATTGAAACCGCCACCGACCTGGTGCAGCGCTTGCACGAAGCGCCGGCCGCGACGCGTTTGACGATCACCTTTACGCGCGATGATTCAATACGTACGGGCATCCTGACCATGCCGGCAGAAATCGCCGAGGGGCCCGGCGGTCCGGCTGTAGACCTGCGCAGCGGCAATTGGGTGGTGCACCGGGCCACCGAGTCGAGCGTGGAGTTCCGCAAGGAACTGGTGGGCCGGGGCCTGACGGCCGTCAAGCGTTACACGTTAGGCAAGGTGGCCGACGGCAATGAGGCGCCAGCCTACGTGGTGAACCTGGAGTTCGATTTCGTCAACCAGTCCGACCAGAAGCACACCATTGCCTATCAGCTCGATGGCCCCAGCGGCCTGCCCATTGAGGGCTGGTGGTATGCCAACAAGATTGGCCGGCAATGGGGCGCGGTTGGTGTCCGCGACGTGGCGTATTACGTGAAGGACAGCTCACCGCAGATGGTGAGTGCTTACACGCTCTCGAAAGATGAGGCGGTGGCCATCCAACCGGCCGAACCGTTCTGGTACGTGGCCGTGGACGGCCATTACTTCGCCTCGGCGCTGTTGCCCACTGCGCAATCGGCACTGCTGCCGGCCACGATGATTCCGCTTCGGGTTGGCCCTGTGCCCCCGGATGCCAAGCAGGCCAAGCTCACGAACACTTCGTTCCGGCTGATCGGCAAGCCGCTTGAATTGCCGGCGGGGCAACCGCTGGACGATGAGTGGGTGCCCGGCCCCACGGCCCAAAGCCTGCGGCTGTTCATTGGCCCCAAGGCACCGGCGCTGCTAGCGCAAGAAGGCGAGAACGTGTCAGAACTGGTCTATTACGGCTGGTTCGGTTGGGTGGCGCGGCCAATGCTGGGCGTCCTGCGGTTCTTTTACGCGATCGTGGGCAACTACGGCATTGCGATCATTCTGCTGACGGTGCTGGTGCGGGCGGCCATGTTCCCGCTGAGCCGCAAGCAGGCACTCAGTGCGCAGAAGATGCAGGAACTTCAGCCGGAACTGCGCCGCATCAATGAAAAGTACAAGAAGAACTACGAAGCCCGAACCAAGGCCACGCAGGAGTTGTTCCGCAAGCACAATTACAACCCGTTTGGCGGGTGTTTGCTGCTGTTCATTCAGTTGCCGATTTTTGTGGGGCTGTACCGCGGCTTGATGGTGAATGTCGAACTGCGGCAGGCTCCGCTGATTCCGGGGCTTCCGTGGTGTTCCAATCTGGCCGCTCCCGACATGTTGTTCCGCTGGGATGGCTTACTGCCGGCCTTCCTGGCCAGCGAAACCGGTTGGCTGGGGCCGTACTTCAACCTGCTGCCGATCATCACCATCTTCTTGTTCCTGACGCACCAGAAGATGTTCATGCCACCGCCGGCCGACGAACAGGCCGCCATGCAGCAGAAAATGATGAAGTACATGATGATCTTTTTTGGCTTCTTGTTTTTCTGCGTGCCCAGTGGGCTGTGCATCTATTTCATTGCTTCCAGCCTGTGGGGGATTGCCGAACGCAAGCTGCTGCCCAAGACGCAGCACGCCGCGGCGGCCACGGCCGCGCCGGCGGAACGCTCTGCGCGGCGGACCAGTCCCAATGGTTCGCCACCGGCGGGCCGCCGCAAGAAGCAGCGGGGCGGAAAGTAAACTCCCCGCCCCTGGTTCCCCGATTCCTTCCAATCCTCTCGATGCCGGGAAAAAACACTCATGAAGGTCGCTACGATTGAAACCAGCAAGGGCACGATCCGCTGCGAATTGTTCGACACGCAAGTGCCGAACACCGTGGCCAATTTCGAGAAGCTGGCCGGCGAGGGCTTCTACGACGGCCTGAAGTTCCATCGCGTGATTGCCGACTTCATGATCCAAACCGGTTGCCCCAAGGGCACCGGTACCGGCGGCCCCGGCTACACGTTCGCCGATGAGTTCCATCCCGACCTCAAGCACGATGGGCCGGGGGTGCTCTCGATGGCCAATGCTGGCCCCAATACCAACGGTTCGCAGTTCTTCATCACGCACGTTTCCACGCCGTGGCTCGATGGCAAGCACTCGGTGTTCGGCCGCGTGCTCGAAGGCCAGGACGTGGTCGATGCCATCCGCCAGGGCGACACCATGGTGAAGGTCACCGTCGCCACCGAGTAGCTGCCCGGCCGTTTCGCGCCGGCGCCGATTCTATGGCTTGCCACGCGCCGCACCGGGTGTGCTAAACTGGAGGCCGTGCCGGGGGGGACGCTCGATCGGGAATGCCCATTGGTGGGGGGGCGGGCTCCATTCACAAACGCCTTGTCCGCGGCGGTTGCTGCCGCGTTCCCTGCGCTGTTGGCGTTCAAAGCGAATGCAACTCCAGAATCCATCTCGTCCTGTCCAGCGCACCCCAGGCACCTGCGGCCATGGCCGTCGCCGGGGAATCCGCACCCCGGTGAAGGGGCTGGCGTGTGCCTTGGTGGCGCTGGTGGTCGTGGGGGCAGGGCGGTTTCCCATCGAAGCCCAACCGCCTGCGGCACCTGCCGATCCAACGCCCTTTGGCGCGGCAGGCCCCAAGGCAGCGACACCCGCGGAGAACGCGCCTGGCCCCTTCTCGCCCGATGCGTTCGACGGCAAGTTCTACGAGCAGGAACCGTTTGAGGAGCTTCGCTTCACCACGGGCGAAGTGGCCCGGATTGTGCCGCTGAAGCCCGGCCAGCTTCCGGAGAATCCGCGCCGCACGACGGTCATCAACGTGCGACTGGTTGGCGACGAGCAGGAGTACGCTGTCGAGTGGGGGCGGATCGAGCGGCATGTCACCTTCCCCGAACTGATCCTTGAGAAAGCCGAGGAACTGGTTGCCGGCGAAAAGTACGACCAGGCCTACGATTTCTACCAGCACCTGCTCAAGGTGTACCCGCGACTGAAGGGGCTGGAAGAATCCATCCAGCGGTGGCTTTTTCAGGAGGCCGCCACCTGGCACCGCCGCGGCAATCCGGCGCAAGTTCTGGTATT
This sequence comes from uncultured Pirellulales bacterium, assembly GCA_964511065.1. Lineage (GTDB taxonomy): Bacteria > Planctomycetota > Planctomycetia > Pirellulales > S012-138 > CALBRZ01. The sequence continues at coordinate 10,334 of CAZEEG010000060.1, forward strand.
ACTCCGCGAGCTTTACAGCCGTAATCCGGGCTACCCCAATCTCGATTCCGGCATGGCCGCGGCAACCGATCGGCTGATGGCCGACGAAGTGGCCCAAGGCAACTATGCGGCCGCCCGCACATTGCTGGCGAACCTGCGCAGCTGCTTCCCGCAACACGCCACGGTGACCCAGTGGCAACAGCGGTTGACCGGGGAGGCCCAGGAGAAGCTGACCGCCAGCCAGCAGCATCTGGCCGAGGGCCGCATGCACCAGGCGCGTGAGTTGGCCCTCCAGGCGGTGCGCATCTGGCCGTTGGATGAAGCCGTAACGTTCCTGAACGAAGCCCAGCAGAAGTCGCCGCAGGTGGTGATCGGTGTCACTTCGCCCGCAACGGCGGCCGACCCGGCCTCGATTGATAACTGGGCCGCCCGCCGCGCCGGTGTGCTGCTGCATCGACCACTGCTGACGTTTGTCGGCCCGGGTGCCCGGGGAGGCCGCTACCATTCGCCGCTGGGCACGCGCGAAAAACTGGGGTTGGGGCGGCAGATTCAGTTTCGGCTCAGTCCTGACCTCCGCTACTCCAACGGCGAACCTGGCCCCACCGGCTACGACCTGTGCCGCCGCCTGGTCGCGCTGGCCGACCCGTACTCGCCCGACTATCGCGCCGATTGGGCCGAATTGTTCGAGCGCTGCGAGGTGCAGAACATCTACACGGTCAACGTGTCGCTTCGCCAGCCGCACGTGCATCCCGACGGCATCTTCCAGCTTGTGTTGCCGCCGCCCGCCCCCGATGCCACGCTGGCCGCGTACGTGGCCCACGACGACGGCCCCCAAGACCAGGCTGCGCAAAATCCGGTTGCACAAGGTCAGGGCATCAGGCGGTACCGGGCCACCGCCGCGCTGGCCGGGGTGGGCAGTTCGCAGCAACCGGCTGAAATTGTCGAACGCTACTTTGCCGACGGCCGCCAGGCGGTTCGGGCGTTGAGGCAGGGAGACGTTGCGGCGGTGGACCGCGTCAATCCCTGGGAAGTGCCCGGCCTGAAACGTGTTTACCACGTCAACGTGGCTGCGTATTCCGTGCCCACGGTCCACGTGCTGGTACCCAACTTCAACCGGCCCCTCATGCGGCACAGGGTCTACCGCCGGTCGCTGTTGCTGGCCATTCACCGGCAGGCGATCCTCGATCAGTTGCTGGAAGATGCCAGGATCGCCGGTTGCCAGGTGTTGAGCGGGCCGATCCCGGCGGGCGTCGATAGCGAAGACCCGATCGGCTACGCCTACGATCGCACGCGGGAACCCCGGGCCTACCTGCCACGATTGGGGTTGATGCTCGCCCAACTCTCGCTGACTCGCGAGAACCAGCGACTTCGGCAGCGCGGAGAAACTCCGCTGGAAGCGTTGCCGCCGCTGGTGATTGCCCATCCGGCGACCGATCCGGCCCGCGTGGCTTGCCGCGCGATCGCCAAGCGGCTGGAACTGCTGAAGTACCAGGTTACGCTCCGCGAGTTGCCGCCGGGCGAAACAAGGCCCGCCGACGATGGTTTCGACCTGCTCTACGCCGAGTGGCTGATTACCGAACCGATCACCGACCTGAGGGCCCTGTTTGGCCGCGGAGGCTTGGTCCCTCACAATAATCCTTATCTTGAGCCCGCGCTGGTTGACCTGGACCGCTCGCAGAACTGGAAACAAGCCCGGGAAAGGTTGCACCAGGTCCACCGTCTGCTGCACGAGGACGTCACCGTGTTGCCATTGTGGCAGATCGTGGAGCACTACGCCTGGCACCGCGAGCTGCAGGGACTAGCTGAGCATCCGGCCACGCTGTATCAAGAGGTGGAGCGCTGGCAAAGCCCGCCCGCCATCCTTTCCATCGAGTTGGCCTCCCAGCCATGAACGAATCAATCCGTAACGCGGCAGCTTCTGCCCCGGCCCGGCTTTACCGGCGGGGCCTGGACATGCGCCGGGTGGGTGGCTGGGCCATTTTGGCTTCGATCGCCGCTCTGACAATGGCCGGGCCCGCCGCGGCGCAAACGCTGCTGGAGCGGTCGCCGTATCGAATCCGCCTGGTGGTCACCACCGACGGCAGCCCTGGGCTGCTGGAACGCGATGCAGCAGCCCTGGAGCAGCAGTTGCTGCAGGCGATTGACCTTCGGATCGGCGGCGCATGGACGGTGGAACCCGCCGGCGATGCGATGGTGGCTGCGGCCGTCAAAGCCGAGCCCACCGAAAGCCCGGCAGAAGATGTCCAGCAGGCGGACCCGGCGCAGGCGCCCGGCGGTTTGAACGTGCCCACGGGTGCCACGTCGGCCCAGGATGCACCTGCCGAGGTGTCGCCATCACCGGCATCTTCCGCCAGCGAGGGCGGCGATGCGGCAGCGACAGCAGTGGCCACCGTGCCGCCCGTCACGCTGCGCCGCGTGGCGCGGCGAGGCCTTCGCACGCTCGATCGGCTCGAACCGGAAACGCTGGCCGCCAGTTCGGCCCAGTTCGACAAGATTCTGTTTGTGCACGTGGGGGCGGCCGCCTGGGGCGCATACGACATCACGGCCCGCGAGTTCGATGTCCGCACGCAAACCCTCGGTACGGTCGCCTGGTTGGAATGCGCCCAGCGGCCGATGCTGCCGTCGGTCGCCTACCAGGCGATGCTCCAGGCATTTTCGCCGGTGGGCGAGGTCGAAGCGGTTTCTGGCTCCCAGGCCACGCTGCGCATGAAGGCTGCTGCCCTGCCGCTGCCCGACAAGCAACTGAGGTTTCTCCACGAGGGCGATATTCTGCGGGCGACCGTGCGGTTCAATTACCGCGACGGCAGTTTGCGGCGGCTTCATCCAATCGAGTGGACGTTTCTTGTTGTCCGCAGTGTCGAAGGCCCGCTGGCTACCTGCGAAATTCATACGGGCCTGCGCAGCCCGCTGAGCGCACGGCGGCGTGGTCTGGTCGAGCAGTTGGCCGTGGTGGTTCAGCCAACCTACGGCGATACGCAACTGCAACTGGTTGCGGCGGGAACTGAGAATGAACCGCTGCCCGGCTATGCCGTGCATGCCCAGGTGCCCGGCGAGGTGGCCACCACGCTGCTGGGGCAGACCGACCGCCAAGGCCAGATTATGATTCCTCCCGTCGATACGCCGCTACGCATCCTGCTCATCATGCACGGCGGCGAGCTGCTCGCGCGGCTGCCGATCGTGCCGGGCTTGGAACCCCACCTGGTGGCCCAGGTGCCCGACGATCGCTTGCGTTTCCAGGTGGAAGCGGCGATGGCCGGCATTCAGGAGCAGGTGATCGACGTGTACGCCCGCCGCACGGTGCTGCTGGCGCAATGCGAGGCCCAACTTGAAGCGGGCAACCTGGCACTCGCCCAGCGGTTGCTGGAGGAGTTGCAGAAACTGAAAAAGGCCGAGGCGTTCCAATCGGAACTGAATCAACTGGAACGCCGCACCTTCGTGAACGACGCCCGCATGAAACGGCGGATCGACAAGCTGATCGGCGATACGCGGCAGGTGGTCGAGCGCCAGTTGGTCGACGGGGAAATCCAACGCCTGGCCGCGGAAGTTCAGAAGCGATTGCAGGGCGGCGCGCAATAGGCAGGGTACACTCCGCGGATCGCAGAACGGCATACCACGCCCTTGGCCTGCCCTGAACGAGTCGTTCACATAGGTCAGCCACCGCCTGACAGCTCGGGCCGGAGCACCATTCGCCATCGCGCCAAAGCATGTCAATGCTAACTGACCGTTGGTTCATTGCCGGCCAGTGGCAATTGCCGCTTCTTAGTCAATCCGCCAGGCGGCGTCTGACCTGCGAAGGCTACCGCTCGCTTATGGTCATTACCTGAGGCGGTGCCTGATCTGTGAATACTGGTACAACGATGTTGTGTGCGGCTATTGTACCTGCTCCGGTTTGCCGTAGCCGCCGCCGCCGGGCGTTTCCACCACTAGCACATCGCCAGCCTCGGCGGTGAACTCGGCACCATAAGGCAACTCGACCACGGTACCGTCCTTCTTCACCAGGCGATTGCGGCCGGAGGCACCGGGCTGGCCGCCTTCCAGCCCGTACGGCCGATAGGGGGCGCGGCGGCCGGTCAGCAGCGAGACGTCGAGCGTGCGCAAGAATTCCAGCCGCCGGACGATGCCGTCGCCGCCGCGGTGCTTGCCCGCCCCGCCTGAACCGCGGCGGATGGAGAACTCGCGCACGCGGACCGGGTAGCGTTTCTCGATCACTTCCGGATCGGTCAGCCGGGTATTGGTCATGTGGGTGTGGATGGCGTCGGCCCCGGCCGAGTCGGGCGTGGCGCCCGCTCCGCCGCACACGGTTTCGTAATAGCCGAACGACTTGTCGCCAAAGAGGGTGTTATTCATGGTGCCCTGGCTGGCGGCGGCCAGGCCCAGCGCCCCCAGCACCACATCCACCACCCGCTGGCTCGTTTCCACGTTCCCTCCGACCACGGCGGCGCAGTCTTCGGGCCGCTGCTGCTTGGGCGGGTTGAGCAGGCACTGCTCGGGCAGGACGATTTCCACCGGGGCCAGCACGCCCTCGTTCAGTGGAATGTCTTCGTCGATCAGGCATCGCAGGCAGTACAGCACCGCGGCGGTGACAATCGCCCGGTTGGCGTTCAAGTTGCCCGAGGAAACCGGCCCGGTGCCGGTAAAGTCGATGGTCGCCGTTTCGCCATGCACGGTGATGGCCACCTGGATGGGCGTGCCGTCGTCCATGTGGTCGGTGAACGTGCGGCGGCCGGGCTTGAGCCGCGCCAAGGCTCTGCGCATCTTCGTTTCAGCGGCTTGCTGGATGAAGCCCATGTACGCCTCGACCGTGGCCAGCCCATACCGGTGGATGAGCGCGGCCAGGTCGGCGGCGCCCTGCTGGTTGGCGGCGACTTGGGCGGCGATATCGGCCAGGTTGTCGTCGACGGCCCGGCTGGGATAGGGTCCCGAGAGCAACAGTTGCCGCAGTTCCTCGGTTCGCGACTCACCGCCGGCCACCAGCTTGAAGTTGCGGATCAGGATGCCTTCTTCGGCCAGGTTGTGCGAGAATGGCGGCATGGAACCCGGCCGGATACCGCCGATCTCCGCGTGGTGCGCCCGCGATGCCGTGAAGAACAACAGCCGCGGTTGCACTTCGCCCACGAAAACCGGCGTCACCGTGGTGACATCGGGCAGGTGCGAACCGCCGCCATAGGGGTCGTTGGTGACAAACACATCGCCGGGCCGGAGGTCGGGATTGTCGGCCAGCACCTGCTTGACGGTCTGGCTCATCGCTCCCAGATGCACGGGAATGTGCGGCGCATTGACCACCAGGTCACCCTGCGCCGTGAAGAGCGCACAACTGAAGTCGAGCCGCTCCTTCACGTTCACACTGCTGGAGGTGTTCCGCAGTGTGATGCCCATCTGCTCGGCAATCCCGGCAAACTGGTTGTTGAAGATTTCCAGCATCACCGGGTCGGCCTCGGTCGGCGCTGATCCGGCAGATGCCGTCTGGGGGGACGCGCCAGAGGCCGATTCGATGATGCCGGCCTTGGGAATCGCGTCGTCGGCCGGAGCCTCTGAAGCCGCGGTATCGGTCAGCAGCAACTCGCCCGCCCGATACACTTCGGCTCGCCAGCCCGGGTCGATGACGGTGGTGGAGACCGCTTCGTAGACGATGGCCGGTCCCTCGATCACGTCGCCGGGCTGGAGCTTGGCGCGGTCGTACACGGCGGTGCGATGTGCTTGGGCGTCGAACCAGGTTTGGGTCCACGACTCTGGCTCGGGTTTGCGGCCCGAGACGCTGGCTGGTCCGCTGGAGGGCATCTCGCCGGACGTCTTGCCGGTGACCTCGACGCGGGCGGCCACGATTTCCAGCGGGCGGTTGTGGTGGCGGTAGCCGTAGAGTTGTTGATGGCGCGCCTCGTAGGCGGACTGGTAATCGCCGTCCTCGGGTTCCTCGATGGTGAGCCACGCATCCAGGCCCCGGTATCGCAAATCGAGCGAACGGCGAACAAAAATCCTCGCCTCGGGCACGCCTTCCTGGCGTACCTGTTCGCGGGCCGAGGCCGCCAACTGCTCGAATATACCTTCGAGTTGCCGTACCGCCTCGGGCGAATAAGGCTCGTACACGCCTTGGGCCTGGTGGCGCACGACATCGGCCAGGCCGATACCATAGGCGCTGAGGATACCGGCATCGGGATGGACCAAGACCTTGCTCATGCCCAGTTCGCGCGCCACGGCGCAGGTGTGCTGCGCGGCCGCGCCGCCGAACGATACCAGCAGGTAATCGCGCGGATCGTAGCCCTTGGCCAAACTGATGGAACGGATCGGCTTGACCATGTTGGCGTTGGCCACGCGCAGAAAACCATCGCACAGTTCAACCGGCGTGTACTGCCGGCCCGTGGCGGCCTCGATCTCGCGAGCCAGCGCTGCCAGGCGATCTTCCACTGCCGCTCGGTCCAGCGGGAAGGGGAACCGGTCCGGCAGAATCTTGCCCAAGTAGAAGCTCAAATCGGTCACGGCCAGCGGACCTCCGCGGCCGTAGCAGGCCGGGCCGGGATCAGCGCCGGCGCTGTCGGGACCGACCACCAGTTTGACGCCGTCAAAACTGCACACCGACCCTCCGCCCGCCGCCACGGTTTCAATCGCCATCATCGGCGCGACGACACGGACTCCGGCTTTCTCGGTTTCGAACTCCAGATCGTAGCGGCCGTCGTACCGGGAAACGTCGGTGGAGGTGCCGCCCATGTCGAAGCCGATGGCGCGGCGGAAGCCCGCGGCCTCGGCCACGCGCGAGAACCCCACGACCCCACCGGCGGGACCCGATAGGATGCTGTCCTTACCCACAAAGCTTTCAGCCTCCAGCAGCCCCCCGGCCGAGGTCATGATCTTCAGCCGGCTGTCGCTCAAGGCCTGCCGCAGGCTGGCCACGTACGCCCTCAGGATCGGGTTCAGGTAGGCGTCCATCACCGTGGTATCGCCGCGGGCGACGATCTTGATCAACCGGGCCAGGCGGTGGCTGACGCTGATTTCTTCAAAACCGGCTTCCCGGGCCAGGACCTCCACTTGGCGTTCGTGATCGGGGAACTCGAATGCGTGCAGCAGGCAGATAGCCAGCGATTCGATACCGGAATCGCGCAGCCGTTTCAGTCCCTCGCGGACCTGCTGGGCGTTCAGTGGGACAAGCACCTGGCCATCGACCGCGATCCGTTCTTCCACTTCCAAGGTTTCAGCGAACAGCGACTGGGGCTTGTTGATCGCCAGGTCGAACAGGCGAGGGCGGTTTTGATAACCGATGCGGAGGATGTCGCCAAAGCCGGCCGTGGTGATAAAGGCCGTCCTGGCCCCGCGGCGCGTGATCAGGGCGTTGGTGCCGCGGGTGGTGCCCAACTTGACGACCACACCTCCGATCGGGTCGGTGAGTTTCAGGCCCAGCATGTAGCGAATGGCCACCAGCGGTGAGCCTTCGTGCGACCGCAGTTCATAAACTTGTCCTGGTCGCGGCGGATGCGGCAGGGGAGGTTCCAGCAGCAATTCGCCGCTTTCGGCCCGGAATGCGGCCACCGTAGAACTGGCGGCAACCCGTCCCGCCGAGTCCAGCAGTTCGAAGGTGTACCCGGCCCAGAACCCCTGGGGATCGCGGCTCCGGGCGGGATCGATCACGGTTGCGGCCGTGGAACCATCGGCCGCCGCGCCCTTAGTCGCTCCGCTGCTGAGCAGTTTGTGGCGGATGAGCATGCCATCGGGCCGCCGGCCAAAACAGTCGGTAAAGGTACCACCGACGTCGATCCAGAATTCCCAGGGGGTGTCACTCGAAGAATCCGATTGCGGGGATGCCAGGTTCGGTGATGCTGCGTTCATGGCCAGATTGTAGCGACTGGACTTGAGGAGCCAAACTACCCGCCGGCACGCCGCCCGAGCGGGGCGTCGCGGGGGGCCTGCCAGCCCCTGGTTTGTCCGCTGGTAATCCACGCTGTGCGTGCGCAGTGCGGCATAAGCGCTACGAGGATACGTCGGTCTTGTCGCCTTGCTCGCTGGGGAACACAAACCGCAGCAGTTGCAGCAGCAAGAACAGCACCAGCAAGGCCAGCAGCACGTAAGGCCAGTAGTCGGCGGCGGCCACGCCGAGCCGTCCCGCCATGGCCGCCACGAACATCAGCACCATGCCGGCCAGCAGCAGCCCACAGCCCAGCGAGGTCATGGTGCCTTTGAACGTGCCTTGTTCGGTGTACTCTTCGTAGTGCAGTTCGACGACGCGGCCCTTGTTCAAGCTGCGCTCGATGGTGTCGGCCAGTTCCACGCTGCGGCAGCCATCGATCCAGCTAGGGCCAACCTGCTCGCCCGCGATGGCCTGGGCGAGCGCATTCAAAGCTGCGCGGTAGATGTCGGCGCGCTGTTCCAGTGCCTGGCTGCCCGAGGGGGCGTGCCAATGCAAGGTTGCGGGGGCCTCGGCCGCCTCGGGCAGAATCAGGTGGGCTTTGCCGCCGCTGGCTCGGACGGTGAGTTCGCCGCGGAGTTCCGAGGTTTCGCCCGGTACGAGCAGCCAGCGGATCGCGACACCGCTGGGGCCGGAAAGCTGCAATCCCAGGTTGGCGAAATCGGCGTTCAGGTCGCTGGCCGCGCCTTCCACCCGTTCGCTCACGCCCAGGGCCGCCAACCGGGTTTGTTCGCCGAATAACTGCCGCAGCAGGTCGGCATCGCAGGCAAACTGGTTCTGGACGGCAACCCGGTCGCGGGAAGCAAGCCAACGTTCCATCACGGCTTGTTCCACGGTGCCCAGTTCCCCCGTTTCCAACCATTGAGCAAGCTGCTCAACGGCCGGATGCCACCGGGTGGGGATGAAGGGCAGGGCAACGCTCCGCGAATCGCGGCGGATCATGTCCAGTTCGTAGTACACGAGCATGGAGCGGCACGCCGGATGGCTTACTAAAACCGGCACGCCCGACTGGATCAATTTGCGCAATTGTTCGGCGCGGAGGTCTTCGCCGGCCAGCCAGCCATCGTCCGGGGGGGAGGCCGCTGTGGCGTCGGCCACAATCAGCGCATCCACATCACTTGTCGATAAGACCGACTCCCAGTACGGTGCAATGAGAAGCCCTGGATGGCGCGCGGCAACTTCGCCGGCCCCGGGGCCAAGGTCGTGTGCCCACGTAATGCGGTAGCCTGCCGCTGCCGCCGCGGCAACAAAGCCGGGAGTGTGCCGGTCGTGTCCCAGCAGGCCGATCTTCATGGAGCACCCGCAAAAAAATCGTATGATAGGTCGCCGCATACCACGGGGCAACGAGCCGCAATCGAAGGTATCACACAACCACGTTCCCCCCAGAACAGAATCGGAGATTGAGAGATGGGTGCCAGCGGGCACGGACCGTTCGATAACGACGATGCCATGGATTGGGTGGCCGAATTAGCCGAGGCCGACGACGAATCCATCCTGGCCGAAGCCCTGGAAGCGGTTTCCCTCGATGAAGACGACTATGTGGAAGCTCCCGAAGCGTCGATCGCCATCGCTTCGGCCGAGGTGATCGCTGCGCTGCTGGATCAGCCGGCCGACGAACTCCCGGAAGAAGTTTGGGAGTATGTCGAACGGCAGCGGGGCGTGAAGCCGTCGCTGGTCAAGCTGGCCCGCAAGGCCGTGACGCGCGTTTTCAAAGATTCGGAGCTGCGCGAGCTTTGGGAAGACAGCGACGATTTTGAATCGTGGAAAGACAGCGTCGAAGACCTGCTGTCCCGGCTCTGACGGCAGGCCCGCTAACCGCCTGCCGTCGCGGTGCCAGGCATCGGAGGCAACCCGTCCCGTGAACGAAGCCAAGCGGCTGATCCAGAACCTGCAGCGGGCGGAGGCGTTCGACCATCCGGTCGAGACGTTGGAACTGCTGGAAACGCACATCTCGTGGGTGCTGTTGACTGGGCCGATGGCCTACAAGATCAAGAAGCCGGTCAATCTGGGATTTGCCGATTTCAGCACGCTCCAGCGGCGGCGGTTCTTCTGCCTGGAAGAATTGAGGCTCAACCGCCGTCTGGCCCCCGAGTTGTACCTGGCCGTGCGGCCCGTCTGCGGGCCGCGCGATGCGCCGCGGCTTGGTCCGCCGCTGCCTGAGGCGGCTGACGCGGCGGCCGTGGGCAGGGGAGGCAACATGCCGGCCGGGGATACTTCCACGGAGCCCACACCCTGCGAAGCCGGGGCGGGCGAAATCCTCGATTACGCGGTGCAGATGAAACAGTTCGCCCACGAGCAGTTGGCCCCCGCGGCCCTGGCTCGGGGCGATTTGCTGCCGCGGCATTGGGATCGCCTGGCCGTGGACGTGGCCCGATTTCACGCGTCGGTGGCACAGGCAGAGCAGGGCAGTCGCTGGGGCAGTCCCGAGGTGGCCGGCAATGCCATGCGCGAGAACTTCAGGAACCTGGTTTCCGCCCCGGCCGATGAAGCGTTCGCGGCCGTCGTCCGCAGCCTGCGCGACTGGACCGAAAGCCGGCTTGCGGAGGTGGCCCCGCTCATGGTCCGGCGGCAGGCGGGGGGCTTTGTCCGCGAGTGCCATGGCGACATGCACCTGGGCAACATGGTTTTCCTGAACGATGCCCTCGTGCTGTTCGACTGCATCGACTTCAACGACACGCTCCGCTGGATCGACGTTCTCAGCGAGATCGCCTTTACGGTGATGGACCTGGAAGACCGCGCGCAAACCGCGGCGGCCTTCCGGTTCCTCAATGGCTACCTGGAACAGACCGGCGATTATGCCGGCCTGGCACTGCTGCCGTTGTTCCTGGTTTATCGGGCGATGGTGCGGGCCAAGGTGGCGTTTATCCGCGGCCAGCAAGGTGGGGTCGCACCGGAAGAACAGCAGCGGCTCGAAAGCGAGTGCCGCGAATACGTGCAGCTTGCTCGCCGTTATGCCTCCCCTTTATCGCCGCACCTGGTCCTGATGCATGGCCTCTCGGGCAGCGGCAAAACCACCTGGAGCACCCGAATTTTGGAAACGGCCCGGGCCATCCGAATCCGCTCCGACGTGGAACGTAAACGCTTGTTCGGCCTGTGGCCGGAAGGTTCCGCGGGCGATGACCCGGCGGCGGCCGTTCCGCCTTCGGTGCTGTACGGCAGCGACGCCGGGCAGCGGACGTACGCGCAGTTGCTGCACCTGGCCGAGTCGATCCTGGCTGCTGGTTTTACGGCCATTGTGGATGCCACCTTCTTGCGGCAACAGCAGCGGCAGCCGTTTTTGGACTTGGCCGCTCGACTCGGTGTCCCGGTCACCATCGCGCAGTGCAGCGCGCCGATGGAGGAATTGCACCGCCGCGCGGAAGCCAGGGCGGCCGCCGGCCGCGATGCTTCGGACGCCGGCGCGGCGGTCGTCGATCTGCAGCGGCGAAATCTCGAACCGCTCACGGCCAAGGAGCGCGCCGTGACCGTCGCATTGGACGAACGCGGCAACGGCTGGGACACCTTGTGCCACCGGCTCGAATCGCAGCCATAAAGCCACATGCCGCGCGCTGCTGGATCGACGCATCTTCGGGACAAAAGGCTCCGGACGTTCGCGCGATGAAGGCATGATCTAGGGTTCGGCACGCGCGATGCCCCTATTCCCGTTTGGGCCCCCCGGGGTAAAATCAGCCACTTATCAACCATCAGCGCGATTTTTCAGCAGCGATTCTGGCGACGCGCTACTGAGCACCAGCAGGTAATTGGGATGCCCCGTTATAACCCCAGCGTCATCGAACCCAAGTGGCAGAATTACTGGGACCAGCACCAGACGTTCAAGACACCGCGGCTGCCCCAGGGCCGTAAACTCTACGTCTTGGATATGTTTCCGTACCCCAGCGGCGAGGGGCTGCACGTTGGCCATCCCGAAGGGTATACGGCCACCGATATCGTGTGCCGGTACCAGCGGATGCGGGGCGTGAGCGTGCTGCACCCGATGGGCTTTGACGCCTTCGGGCTGCCCGCCGAAGAGCACGCCATCAAGACCAACACGCCGCCGCGGGTGCAGACGGAAAAGAACATTGCCACGTTTCGCCGGCAGCTCAAGATGTTGGGCTTCAGCTACGACTGGAGCCGCGAGCTGGCCACCACCGACGTGGACTATTTCCGCTGGACACAGTGGATTTTCCTCCAGATATACGACACCTGGTACGACACCGAGGCCGGCCGCGGTCGCCCCATCGCCGAGTTGCCAATTCCCGCGGAGGTGCAGGCGGCAGGCGAGGACGCCGTTGCGGCCTATCGCGATGAGCACCGCCTGGCGTATCAATCGCATGCGCCGGTGAACTGGTGCCCAGCCTTGGGCACGGTGCTGGCCAATGAAGAAGTGATTGACGGCAAGAGCGAGCGGGGTGGCCACCCCGTGGTGCGGATGCCCATGCGGCAGTGGATGCTGCGGATCACCGCTTATGCGGAGCGGCTGGAAAAAGACCTCGAACTGCTCGATTGGCCCACCAGTGTCAAGGCTCTCCAGCGCAACTGGATTGGCCGCAGTACGGGCGCGGAAGTCGATTTCTTCATCGGGGCCGGTGCGGCCGCCAATGCCGATGAACTGCTGGCCGCCTTCGCCGCCTGGAAAGATGGCCGGCAATCCGCCGGTTTCCCGCGCAAGCCCGAGGAGGCGGTGCTGCGCATCTACACCACGCGGCCCGACACGCTGTTCGGGGCCACGTACATGGTGATCGCGCCCGAGCATCCGGCCGTCGAGCGGCTTACCACCGCGCAGCAGCAGGCCGCCGTTAAGGCCTACTGCGAGCAGGCATCGCACAAGAGCGACCTGGACCGCACGGAACTGGCCAAGGAGAAAACGGGCGTCTTCACCGGCAGCTACGCCGTGAACCCGGTCAACGGCCAGCGGATTCCCATCTGGGTGGCCGACTACGTCCTCATCAGTTACGGCACCGGGGCCATCATGGCCGTGCCGGGGCACGACGAACGCGACTTTGAGTTCGCGCGCAAGTTCGGCATCGACGTGGTCGCCGTGGTCGATCCGGGCGAGCAGGCATCCGCGGGCGAGGAGGCCGTCGTCCGCGACGAAGTCCTGGCCGGGCAGGCCGTGTATGTGGGCGACGGCACCGCCATCAACTCCGGTCAGTACGACGGGCTCACCACGCCGCAGTTCAAACAGAAGATTTCGGAAGACCTTGCCGCCGCAGGGCTGGGGCGCGCCGCGGTCAACTACAAGCTCCGCGATTGGCTGTTCAGCCGCCAGCGGTTCTGGGGCGAACCCTTCCCGCTGTTGCACGAGTTAGACGACGCCGGCCAGCCCACGGGCAAGGTCATCCCGGTGCCCGAGGATCAATTGCCGGTAGACCTGCCGCACCTGGACGACTTCAAGCCGCACGGCCGGCCGGAACCGCCGTTGGATAAGGCCCCGGCCGACTGGCTGTACCCGGTGATCGACGGCAAGAAATACAAGCGCGAAACCAACACCATGCCGCAATGGGCCGGCAGTTGCTGGTACTACCTGCGGTTTATCGATCCCAAGAACGAACAGGCGCCGGTCGATCCCGAGTTGGAAAAGGCCTGGATGCCCGTCGATTTATACGTCGGCGGCGCCGAGCACGCCGTGCTGCATTTGCTGTACGCGCGGTTCTGGCACAAGGTGTTGTACGACCGCGGCGTGGTCAGCACGCCGGAGCCGTTCCAGCGACTGGTCAACCAGGGCATGATCCTGGGCGAGGTGGAGTTCACCGGGTATCGCTGCGGCGAGGTGTGGATTTCCGCCCAGGATGTGGAAGAAGATGCCGAGGGCAACCTGACCGTCAGCGACCACACACGCTACCCGGAATTGTTTCACCAGCACGAGCACAGCCAACCGGTGGAACGGGTGACGATCGACGAATCGCTGGTCGAGAAGCAGGGGGTGCATTTCGTCCTCAGCGGCTATCCCAAGATCCGCATCGAGCACCGCGCCTACAAGATGAGCAAGAGCCGGGGTAACGTGATCAACCCCGATGATATTGTGCGCGAATACGGGGCCGATTCGCTGCGGCTGTATGAGATGTTCATGGGGCCGCTGGAAGCCACCAAACCCTGGAGCATGGACGGCGTGAACGGCGTCCGGGGCTTCTTGGATCGCGCCTGGCGGATGATCGTTAACGACCGCTCCGAGCAGAACGAGCTGAACGAGCACGTGCAAGACGTGGAACCGGGCGACGATCAGCGCCGCATCCTGCATCGCACGATCAAGGCCGTGACCGAGGATATAGAGAGCCTCAGCTTTAACACGGCGATTGCCCGGATGATGGAGTTCACCAACTTCTTCACCAAGGAAGAGGTGCGGCCCCGCGCGTGTATGGAACCGTTTGTGCTGCTGCTCAGCCCGTTCGCTCCGCACGTGGCCGAGGAGCTATGGCAAATCCTGGGGCACGACACCACGCTGGCCTACGAGCCGTGGCCCGCCTGGGAAGAAGCCGCGCTGAAGCAATCGCTGGTGGAAATCCCGGTGCAGATCAACGGCAAAGTTCGGGCCAAGGTGCTGGTGCCGCCTGATGCCGACAAGGCGGCGATTGAACAGGCAGCCCGATCCGAAGAACGCATCGCCGAACAACTGGCCAGCGGCCAGGTCGTTAAAACGGTGGTGGTCCCCGGCCGGCTGGTGAACTTTGTGGTGAAAGGGTAGGGGGCGACCCGGCGGCCGATGGCAGTTTCGTCAGAACGACCATAACGCCGGGTGCTCGCACCCGGCAACCAAATCGGCGCGCGGTGCAACGATCCAGCGGGGAGATATACTTCCCTGTTAGCACTGCGGCCGGACGGTGCCTGACCTGCGAATACTGCGGGAGTATAAAAAACTCGCGTGAAGCACCCGGTTCAGGCACTTCACGCGAGTTGGTTTTCTGCCGCCCGATGAGCTGCCGCGTTTACGGCTTGAGCGTCCGCAGGTACGCGATCAGGTGCGCCAGTTCTTCCGCGGTCATGGTCTTGTCCAGGCCCTCGGGCATCACCGAGATGTTGCTGGGCAGCATTTCCTCGATATCGGCTCGAAGGATGCGGACTTCCGACCGGTCGGCCTTGCGCAGGTAAATGGCATCGGCCGTTTCCCGCTGCACCACGCCCACATGGTTGTAGCCGTCGGCGGTGAGGACGGCATAGCTTTCATATCCCCGGGCGAACGACACACTGGGGAACAGCACCGCTTCCAGCAGGTCGCGCTCGGTGCGGACTTCACCAATCCGGCTCAGGTCGGGGCCGATGTTGCCGCCTTCATTTTCCGCCTTGTGGCAGGCGGCACAGGCGGTCTTGTTGCTCTTGAATATGGCTTTGCCCAGTACCGGGTCGCCGCCGGCCAGATACTTTTCGTAATGCGCCAACCGGGCCAGTTGTTCCTCGCGGCCCACCTGTGCCGAACGGGTTAACGCCACGGCCGCCTCGCGGATCCGCTCGGGAAACGCGGCCAGGCTGCGTTCCACGTCGGCTGGCCGCAAGCTCGACAGGCCCGGCGATGCTTTGAGCGAGTCAATCAGTACAGTACCTAATTCCTCATCGCGCGCTTTGGCGAAGGCCGGCAACAGCGTGGGAAGTTCCAGCGGCCCGGCCTGGGCGAGCGCACCGGCCAGTTGTTTGAGCTGCGCCGCAGTGAGCTTGGCGGCGGCCATGCCTTGGGCCGCGGCCAACCGCTCCAGCGGCAGCACGTCGCCGGAAAGCTGCGCAGCCAGCAGGCCGAACTCGGCATCGGTCAGGGGAGAGCCTTGACGGGCCGCGGCAACCAGGGCCGCCGCGCGCAATTCCAGGGGATGCTTCGTTTGCCCGGCGATGGACCGCAGGCGAGTTTCATACCCGGGCCAACCGGTCGCCGCGACCGTGGCCACGGCCTCGCGAAGCTGCCGCTCGTTACCGCTTTGCAGTAGCCCATCGAGTGCTTCGCGCCACGAGGCAGGCACCTGCTGGATATCCGCAAATTCACTGCGGGCGAGCACCTCCAGCATCAACTGCTGACGCTCGGCGTTATCGGCCCTAAGACCTTGGGCCACAAGTTGCTGCACGGCGTCGTCGTGCTGGAAGGCGAGCAGCACGCCCCGGGCGGTGGCGGTCCGATCGCCCAGCGGCCGGTCGTCGTTCATCCAGCCTTGCAGCAGGCCGATGATTTGCTGCCCCCAACCCTCGTGACGGCTGATGACATCCAGTGCGGCCTGTTGAAGGGCTTCGTCGGAAGTATCCAGCAGCGAGCCTACGATCTGCTGCGTAAGCTGGCCGGAATCCATCTGATCCAGCGCGATCAGCGCGCCGCGGCGGACGGCAGGGCTATCGTGCTCCAGCCCAGCCAGCGTGGCATCGCGGTGGTCGATCTCGATCAGGGCATAAATCAGCGCGTGTTCGAGGAACCGATCGACGCTGTTGCCCAATCCTTGGAGCAACTGAGGGACAGCACTTGCCGCGCGAAGCTGCCCCAGCGAGGTGGCCGCTGCGGCGCGCACCTGCGGCAATTCTGCCTGCTGGGGTGCCGGCGAAGGCCCATCACTTGCGGCGTTTGCTGGGGTGGTAGTCCTGGCAATCCAATCGCCCGCCGCCATCGCGGCCAGCGTGGCAACCGCTTTTTCGGCGTGCGGTGCTTCCAGACCCATCACGCCCAGGCTGCGGGCGGCCGCCTGGCGGACGTCTTCGTGAGGATCGGTGAGTGCGGCGATGATGGCCGCTTGGGCTTGAACGCGAAGTTGCGGTTGTTTGATCCGCGAGAGCGTCCAAACCGCGCGGCGGCGCAGGTCGTGATCGCCCGAAGTTTCCAGCCGTGAAACCAACTCGGCCACGGCAGCAGCATCGGCCCGGTCGATCAGGGTTTCTCTGGCCCGGTCGCGAACCGCCGGCCAGTGGCTGCCGAGCAGGTCGGCCAATTGCGCGTGCGACAGTTGCGGCCATGGCAGCTTGAGGCCGCGGGGATCGTCGGCGGTGCCGTCTAAACTGGCACCATCGAGCGCGGCCTGTGGCTCCTTCCGTTGCGCGCGGTCGCCGACATATCGGATGCGGTAGATGGCCCCGGGAATCTCCGGTTTGGCAACCTGCGAAGTGGGGCAGCCAATGCGGAACCATCCGCCCGTGTCGATCACCAGCAGGCTGCCGTCGGCGTCTTCCAGCACGTCGGTGGGATGGAAGTCGGGGCTGGTCGATACCAGAAAATCCTCGTCCTCACAGCGGAAGGTGGCGCCATCGCGGGTGAGCACGTGCCGCAAGACCTTGTGCGTGTTGAACTGCACCGAGAACAGGTTATCGACATACGCCTGGCCGAAGTCCGGGCCGCGGTAACGCGCCAGGCCCGAGGGCGCCACCACACCAAATTTGCTCAGCGGCGGCATCAGCGGCCCGGTCCGTTTGAACTCTTCCAGGCAGGGATGAATCTTGGGATATACGCCGCCGTAGGCGAAATGCACCAAGGCATCGTGCCGTTCCTTGTCTGGGTTGTAGAACGTCATCGTGCCGAACATTTCGCCCGTCGGGGCGAACGTGACTTCCACCGGGTTGTCCATTCCGCCTCCGGCAAAGACGGCCGGGTTGCCGCCGTCGTCGTCGCACGAGAACACGCGGGCTGCCAGGCCGCTGCTGGTAACTTGGCCGTCCTCATCGGTGAACTCGTGACCGTGGCGGCCATCGCACCAGTAAATCCTTCCGTTGGGGCCGAGGAAGCAACCGTGAACGCTGGCGGCGTTGCCGCTGTAGCCGAATTTCTTCACCAGGATGTCGCGGCGGTCAGCCACCCCGTCGCCATCGGTATCTTCCAGCCGCCAAATGTAAGGCGGGCTGGCCACGTACAGTGCTCCGCGATGCCAGAGGGCACCCATCGGCAAGGTGAGCTTGTCGGCAAAGATGGTGCTGCGGTCGAAGCGGCCGTCGCCGTCGGTATCTTCGAGCATGCGAATAAAGTTGGGCAGTTGCTCCTCAAGATCGGCCGCGCGCAGGTTCAGTCCGGCACTCTCGGCCACGAACAGCCGTCCGCGTTCGTCGAAGCCGGCCATCATGGGATGCCGCACGAGGTCAGGTCCGGCGGCGATGGTGACTTCAAAGCCGGGGGGAACCTGGATGGGCGGCGGCACGAATTCGCTGTTGGCAGCCGTCCCTTCGCTTGCGGAGGTACCGCCGGCCATCAACACCGTGGTCAGGAGCAGCCAGCATGTGGCGAGCCTTAGGTTGAAGAGAGAGTGAGCCAGCCAACCGAACCGATCTTCATACCACATATCGGCAAACGACTCCTGTTGGAGGATCAATGGCGCCCTGCCTTGTTGTCAGCCCTGCCACGAAGGCGTGGCCCCCCGCGCGGCATTTGGCCTCACCGAACTGTGGGACCGCCGCGGCTGCCATTTTGAGGGTGAGATATAGCTTAACACCTCAAGCATTGAGAGCCAGAGTGTACGCCCCCCCTGCGGCTTGCAGACGAGGTTTGCCCCCCCAATCGGCCGTGCGGAGCGGTGTGCGCGTGGATGGGGCGCAGGAAGCAGCACCAGGCAACACCAAACCTTCACTGGCCGCGGCGGCCGAAGTGCTCCCGGCACTGCGCCGTTCTTCAAGGTAGCTTTCCAATGAGTGCCCCCTAAATCGTACGTGTATTACCGTCCCAAGCGCTCTAGCCATGAACACCCCACTGGAATCGGCCGGATTATCCGCACCATCGGCAAGCTCGACACTTCAACACGGCGATTGCCCCGGGCTATGGTGCCTGACCCGGGTGCGCTCGTTCCCCGAGATGTTGAAGTTGGAACAATCCTGGCGCCGATTGGGTGCGCGGTGCGGCGGGCCAATCGAGCAGTTCGATTGGGCCGTGGCTTGTGCCCAGTGCAAGCCTGAGCAGCCCGTCGAAGCCATCATGGTCTGCCGGGATCACGAGCCAGCAGGCTTGGCCGCGCTGGCCGTGCGGCGCTTCTACGGGGTGCGGCGGATGGCCATGTTGGGCGTGGACGACCATCACGAGCCGATGGACCTGCTGTATGCCGATCCGCAGGCCGTGGAACCGTTGGCTGCCGCCATTGCCGAGCTTCGCATGCCCTTGCAGTTTGGGCGGATTCCGGCGGATTCGCCCGCCGTGGCGGCCCTGCGGCAGGCGTTCCGCCGCCGGGGCCTGGTGGTGGTTCGGCCGCAAGCGACCTTCCCTTACATTCCTTTGGATGAAGGTTGGCAAGAGCCCGAGTCGCAGCTTAGTTCGCGGCGCCGTTCCGACTTTCGCCGGGCGTACCGCAAGGCCGAGAAAGCCGGCGCACTGACTGCCGAGGTGCTCTGCCCCCAGCCTGAGGAACTGGACGCACTGCTGGAAGAAGCGTTCGCCGTGGAGGCCAAGTCTTGGAAGGGTAGGGCGGGAACCGCTTTGGCCTGCAACCCTGAGGAAGCCGCATTCTGCCGAGTCTATGCCAAGGCAGCCTGCCAGCAGGGCATCCTGCGGATCGCGCTGCTGCGAATCGATGGCCGCGCCGTGGCCATGCAGATTGCCATGCAGCAGGGCGGAGGCTACTGGCTGTTGAAGATCGGCTACGACGCCGACTATGCGTTCTGCTCGCCGGGTTTGATCCTGTTGCGCGAAGCCATTGCCTACGCCGCCCGCCAGGGCCTCAAGACCTTTGAGTTCCTCGGCCAGAGCGAGCCTTGGATCGAAGTGTGGACCAGCCACAAGCGGGCGTGCGTATCGTTGCGGGCGTACCCTGGCAACCTCCGCGGGGCCACTGCCCTGGCGGCCGACATCGCGGCTCGTGCCGGCCAGAAAGTGGCTGCTGCCGCGCGCTGGGCGGGCCGTGGTTGCTGGAAATGCCTGAAGGCTTGCGCCCAACCGCTGATTCGCCGCGTGGCGCGCAACTACATTGCCGGCGATACCTTGCAAGATGCCGTGCGCGTGAAAGAAGCCCTGGCAACTTCGGGCGTGGCCGCGACCATTGGTTTTTGGGACGGCGAATCCGACAACCCTCGCAGCGTCGCCAATCAATACCTGGCAGGGCTGGAAGCCATCGCGGCCAGTCGTCCCACTGAAGTTGCCATTCATGAACCCTCGGCCGAACGCAATCCGTTGCCGGCGGTGTGCGGTTCGCGGCGGGATTACCTGTCGATCAAGCTGCCGGCCCTCAATTACCAGTACGACTTGCTGCGCGAAGTGGCCCAGAAGGCGGTGGACCTGGGGGTGCGGATTCATTTCGACGGCATGGAACCTGAATCGGTCGGCCGCACCAAGGCCGCGATTGAAGACCTGAAAACGGAACTACCCGGCCTCGCCGTCAGTTGCACGCTGCCGGGCCGTTGGCTGGGGAGCGTGGACGATGCCGCCTGGGCCGCGCGGTGGCAACTGCCGGTGCGCGTGGTGAAAGGGGAGTGGCCCGACCCGCAAGCCCCCGATCGCGACTTGCGCAGCGGCTACCTGGAAGTGATCGACGCCCTGGCTGGCAAAGCCCCTTGGGTGAGCGTGGCCTCGCACGATCCCCCGCTGGCTCGCGAAGCCATCCTCCGGCTGCAAGAGGCCGGCACACCCTGCGACCAGGAGTTGCTGTACGGGCTGCCGACGCGAACGCAGGTTCGGCAAGCCCGAGAGTTGGGCGTCGATGTCCGCGTGTACGTCCCCTACGGCGAGGCGTACATGCCGTATGCCTTGTCCAAGGTTCGGCGGAAGCCGCAGATTCTGTGGTGGCTGGCCAGGGACCTGGTGGTTTCGCTATTTCGTCGTAAGGAAACCGCCCTGGTCCCGCAGGGCCCATCAGCGGATGCCAAAGCAACGGTGGTTGAACCGCCTAGCGGGGATGCGTCGAAGAACGTCGCCCAAAAGGCCTCTCCGCCGGAGAGCACCGCGGAAACCGCGGTGGAATCGGCCGCCGCGAACTAGATTCCAGCGCCGGCCCGGCCATCCCTGCAACATGGAGCCGTGCCCCGTCTTTTGTGGGGTTCGCGGTTGGCCCAACGCGCTTCTGCACGTATGATACCGGTATCGACCGCCTGGGGCGTGCGCGGCCGGCCATGTTGCCGGTGCCGCCGCCAAAAGCGCACGCAGGAAACCAAGCGCACGCAGGAAACCA
>CAZEEG010000060.1:31313-36533 GCA_964511065.1 uncultured Pirellulales bacterium
AAGCGCACGCAGGAAACCAAGCGCACGCAGGAAACCACGCCAACGCATCCGCGAGATTCCGATGGCCAAGAAGGGTCCACGCAAGAAAGTTCCCAAGGAACTTGCCGTCATCAACGCCGACAACTGCACGGGCTGCGAATCCTGTCTGGAAGTGTGCCCGGTGGACTGCATCGAACTGATCAAGATCGGTTCGGTCAAAGGCACCCAGCAGTGGTGCGAAATCGACCTGGAGCGGTGCGTGGGCTGCGAGGTCTGCGTCCACATCCCGCAGAAAAAGACCAATCCCTACGAGTTAACGGTCTGCCCCTGGGACGCTATCGAGATGGTGCCCACGGAAATGGTCGCCCAAGTCGTGGCGCAGATTGGTGGTCCGCCCGAGTACATTCAAGAACACTGGGACCGGCTGGTGGGCACGGCGCAACATTTGGCGGAACTGCGGGCCTCTAGCGCGTAAGTTCTGCCTTGCAGGATGGCCGCTGGGGGTGGATGAATCATCGATTCGATGCATGAAACGGCAACCCGTCAGGCTTTGCCACGACTCCGGCGGTGTGATTGTGGGCGATGTGTGTTCGCGTCCCATTGCCCCCATCAAAAAAGTTGTTCCCCTCTTCGGGCGGTGGTACCATAGTCGGCGTGCCCGGGGCGGGGGGCTTCTCTTCTTCCCCCGGGGTTGCACCTCAGGTCTTCTATTCGTTTAGTTCGTTGGCGTGCCGCACTTTCCGATTGAAGTGGGCAGCATCGCGGTGCCCGATTGCGCAGCCACACCAGGCGTGGGCTGCGCGTGCGCATCAGGCCGCGATGGACGGTGCCTTACTTGGGCCGGGGACAACGGCGGCCGACGCCTGTGCAGGATCTGTGGACCATGTCGATTCCGGTTACCTGCCAGCACTGTCAGGCTTCGTTCAAGGTCAAAGACGAGCTCGCCGGCAAACGAGCCCGTTGCCCTCGCTGTACGAATGTCTTGACCATTCCAGCCCCCGGGGGCGGACCGCCGGGCGATGCGGCTTCAGCCCGGCCTGCGGAAACCACCGCCGCTGCCCCAGCATTGGGCGATTCGGCATTGGGCGATTTGGCATCGTGCGATTCGGCGGCCAGTACGGGCCGTCCCGCCGGCACGGTCCGCGCGGTCCGGCAGCCAGCTTCGCGCCGTCCGACCCCGCCGCCGGTTACGGCCGCTTCGCAACCGCCCGGCGTGGCAGCACCTTCCGCCGACGCGCACCCAGTTCTGCCGCCGGTTGCCACACCGCCCATGCTTACACCGCCTGTTGCCACACCGCCGGGATCTTCGCCGGCCAGTGATGCGCTAGCCCATTATCGAGGGCGGATGCGCAGCCAGAAGGTGCCGATGTGGATTTGGCTGGGGGGCGCCGCTTCGCTGGTGCTGGTGGGGGTGGTCGCGGTGCTGATGATGGGCGGAGGCGATACCACCGTTGCGCAAGATGAGGCCAAGCCGCAGCGCCCGCAGCCGCGCGCCCCCCAGGGGCCGCCGCTCAACAGCAAGCCGCTGATGCCCAGCCTTACGCGGTTGGACGAGGCGGCCACGCCCGCCTCGCCGCGGCCCAGCCAGGTGCCCGTCGCGGTGGAGTCGCCCGAGGAAATTTTCAAGTTGGCCAAGCATTCGGTCGTGAAGATCGACGTGTTCAGCGACAACTGGAACCCGCGGTCGGGCTTGGGGTCGGGTTTCATCATTGATACCGATCAGCGGCTGATCGTCACCAATTACCACGTGATTTGCGAGGCGGCCAAGGCCGACATTCTGTTCGACGACGGCACGCGGTTCGGCATCGAGGGTTATGTGCTGGTCGAACCGCGGTCGGACATTGCCATCCTCAAGGCCAATGGGCTGCCGCCGTATGCACAGGCGCTGCCGTTGGCGGCAGATGACGATCCTAACCCCGGCAGCCAGGTCTACGCGATTGGTCATCCTCACGACTACAAGCTGACGATGCGTTCGGGCCTGATTAGCTCGGTGGCCAATACCGACGAACTGCCCGAGGATGCGCAAGACTTTCTGGAATCCGAAGGCACCGACCGCAGCGACAACCGCTGGATTCAGCACGAGGCGGAAATCTACGGCGGCAACAGCGGCGGGCCGCTGCTCAACAAGTATGGGCAGGTGCTGGGCATCAATACCTGGAAGGACGAATCGATCAACGGTCACTTCGCCCTGCACTGCAAAATTCTCTCGCAACTGTTGAAGCGTCCGATCTCCGGCGTGGAACCACTGGAGCGCTACCAGAGGCGAGAGACCAACGCCGCCAACCGCGTGGCGCGGCTGTTCGATATGAACGTGCTCCGGGGGCTGTTCAACCGGTTGGAACTGAACCAATGGCTACCGGAAGACGACGAAGATTACGAAGCCTTCGGCATGGTGGCGGTTGCCTTAACGGTCATGAGCGCGGCAGACTTCAACCCGGACGATCCCCGCGGCCAGGCCTGGCAGGCGCAGTTGGACGAGTTCTTCGGCAAATTGGAAGCTGTCGAGTGGATCGCCGACGAGGAACGCTTGAAGCGACTGAACGGCTGGACTCAGGAAATGTTCAACGATCCCACGACCGGGCAGGGCGTCTTTGTCGTGGCGCAGTTGAAAGCTATCACCAGGACGCTCAGGGGAGAGATTGTCGGAATCACGGGACGTATCGCCGGCACCCAGCGGTTGTTCGAAATTCGCCTGTTGCAACCGGATAACCAATTGAAAGGGGGCGCCATTTACCTGGTGCCCGGCGTGATTGCCGGCCATAACCCTGCCCGGCAGAATTTGCCGGTGGTGGTCACGGCGAAACTGATTCCTGTCAGCAGTCCTCCGGGGAACCGGCTGCCGTAACCGAAAGGCGGCATGGCAAGCAGCGCTGGTACCACGGCCAGCGCCAGGCGATTGTGATCCTGCCACTTGGGGCGCCGCATAGTTGGCGCCGCACAAGGGGTGCCGCCCCATGGGTGCAGTCGCGCTGGGGATGGCACGCGGGGCCTGCCGCCCCCTCGATGGTTGCCAGGCGCGCCGCAGTGCTACATCAGCGCGACCATGACAATCATGCCCAGGATGGCGACACCGACCAGCACGGCCGTGACAATCGCCCACTTCAGGGCGTTCTCGCCGAACTGCTGTTCGCGCCGCTCCTTCTCCTTCTCCCGCTCCTCCTTGTATTCGAGCGTATCCTCGTAGCGCAAGCGGAATTGGGCATTGCACTGCGGGCACATGGCGTCGGTGCCGATCATCGACATCGGCGTTTCCAACTCGCACCCGTTGGGGCAAATGACGGTGACAATCCGGTTGGGATCCTCGGCCGGGCTTTCCAGGTCCACCTCGGCCGGGCCATCGGCCACGTGGATCTCGGCAAGCGGATTGTCAGGGCCGACCTGCGGATGAGTATAGTGAGCATGGGGATCGTAGGGCTGAGCATCGTGCACGTGCCCCGGCATCGCCGCCCTCTGGTGCCCGGCGGTTGCGGCCCCTTGGGGGTGCCCCTCGTAACCGGGCGGTGGTCCCGGGGCGGCGGCCTGGCTGGGGGCGGGGTTGGGGACGATGAATTGCAGGCCACACGTGGGGCACTGGCACTGTTGCCCGACTTGCGACGTATCGCTCTCCATCAAGATGCTTTGGGGACAGGGGCAGTAAAACCTGAATGGTGCCATCTCGGGTCCTCGGTGCTCTTCTTGCCCAAGATGCGCTGAGCCGTCGCCGGAGGCATTTGGGGGGCGGTCGCCGCAAGTTTGGGCTATGGATTCTATTCTGAACCATACCACGCTCGGCGTAAATGCCGCCCTCGCCGTCTTCGCCCCTTGCTGGGTGCCGTGGGGGACACTACAGGCTTGCCACCGGCATCGCAGCCACGTAGCCTACAGCCAAATGCGACTTTCACGGCCAGGCTTGCCGGTGACGCCCCCCGGCGAATCGTGGGCGGCATGTGGCAGCTTGAATCCCCCCCAAGGCTACCCCGGCCGCGTTTGGCCGGCGGCCACACGCGGCGCACCCGGCCCGGCACAATCGGGGGACTTTGGGCCGTTCAGCGAGCCATTCTCCGCAGCAAAGGATCGATTCATCGTGGTACGTTCAGCCTGGTTTGCCGGTGCGGTTCTGTCGATGTTGACGTTTGTCGCGGCGTCTTGCGCGGCGGAGCACAATACGCTCTCCGATCAAGAAATTGCCGACGGCTGGATTCTGCTGTTCGACGGCGAAACGCTCTTTGGCTGGAAAGCCACCTCCCAGGCCGATTGGAAGGTGCAAGAGGGCACCATCAGCGTGACCAGCGGCCAGCGCGGGTTTCTGCGTACCACCAGCCAGTTTGGCGACTTCGAACTGAAAGTGGATTTTCGCAGTGCCGAGGGCACCAACAGCGGCATCTTTCTGCGGACGAGCCCCAACCCGGTGAACCCCGCCCGCGATTGCTACGAATTGAACATCGCCGACCAGGGGACCACGGAATTTCCCACCGGCAGCTTCGTGGGCCGCAAGCGAGCCGAAGGTCAGCACGATAGCCAGGACTGGCAGACCTTCCACGTTCACGCCGTAGGAGGGCAATTCACCGTCTCCATCGACGGCCAGCAAGTGCTCAATTACACCGATCCCAAACCGCTGGGGCGAGGGTATATCAGTCTGCAGTACAACCAGGGGCCCGTGCAGTTCCGCAACATCAAGCTCAAACCGCTAGGGTTGAAGTCGCTGTTCAACGGCAAGGACCTCACCGGTTGGACGGAGTTTCCCGGCAAAGCCAGCAAGTTCTCGGTGACGGAAAACGGCGAGCTGTCGGTGATCGACGGCAACGGCGGCCTGGAATCGCAGGCCCAGTTCGCCGACTTCATTCTCCAAATCGACGTCAAGACACAGGGCAAGCACCTCAACTCGGGCATCTTCTTCCGCAGCATTCCCGGCGAGTTCTGGAACGGCTACGAAAGCCAAATACATAACGGCTACGAGGGCGACGACCGCACCAAGCCGCTGGATTACGGCACGGGCGGGTTCTATCGCCGCCAGAAAGCCCGCAAGGTGGTAGCCGACGATTTCGAGTGGTTCACCAAGACGCTAGCCGTGACCGGCAGCCACATGGCCGTTTGGGTGAACGGCTGCCAGGTGAGCGACTGGACCGATCATCGGCCGGCGGACCCCAACCCGCGCCGGGGCCTGCGCACCGAAGCAGGCACGCTGATTATCCAAGGGCACGATCCGACGACGGACCTGCTGTTTCGCAACATCAAGGCCGCGGAATTGCCGCCCCGGGGGAA
>CAZEEG010000061.1:0-17484 GCA_964511065.1 uncultured Pirellulales bacterium
GCTACCGGATCACCGAAGACGTGGTCCGCGGCCTGACCAAGCTGTTCCCGATGGGTGAACCCAAGAAAAGCGCATGACCAACCCCTAACGGGTTGGCGTGCGAGCGAGTACGCGATCTGGGTGAGCGTAGTTGGTTTCGATGCGGCCGCGGTGGTTTTTCACCGCGGCCGCTTTACTTGGCGATGGCGGCAGCGGCGATGGCGTGCCAGTCGGCTGCGGGAGCCATTGAACCATCTTCCGAGGATTCGGGTACCGCCAGGCGGTTTTCTACGTCTCTTGTTCGATGCTGTCATGCCGGCCGATCCGCTTCGCCGTTTCACCGATCGCGTGGCCGATTACGCCCAATACCGGCCCGGCTACCCGGCCGCCGCAATGGCGTGCCTCCAGCGCGAGTTTGGGCTGAAGGCCGGTGATACCGTCGCCGATATCGGCAGCGGGACCGGTCTTTCAACCAAGCCGCTGCTCGATGCCGGGTGTACCGTGTATGCCGTCGAGCCGAACGACGCCATGCGAGCGGCCGCCGAGGCCCACCTGGCCAGCCGGCGGAACTTCATCAGTATTGCCGGCCAGGCGGAAAGCACCACGTTGGCTACCGCTTCCGTGGATTGGGTGCTGGCGGCCCAGGCATTCCACTGGTTCAATGTCGATCGCTGCCGGCACGAGTTCGCCCGCATCCTCCGGCCCTGTGGCCGTATCGTCCTGCTGTGGAACGACGTGCGGGAAGATACCCAGCTAACCCAGGCATACCACGCCCTGGTGCGGCACTACGCCCTGGATTACGACCGCGTTTGTCATCAACACGCCGAGGCCGACGGCCGCATCGCCCGACTGTTTGCCCCCGCCACCCCCCAGCGCCGCACCTTCGACCACAGCCAGCACCTGGATTTCGCGGGCTTGCGGGGCCGGTTGCTGTCGTCGTCATACATGCCGAAAGCCGATCATCCTGTGGCCGCCGCCATGCTCGATGCGCTCAAGGAACTGTTCGACCGCCACGCTTCCGGGGGGACGGTCCGTCTCGACTACCAGACGCGGTTGTTCGTGGGGCCTTGTCACGGCTGAGCGGCCGTGGAAGAATCAAGGGACCGGCGAAGCCGCGGCGAATCGTCCAACCCAAGCGGCCGGCAGGGATTTCCCTCGTCGGGGCCGGGGCGGCCTTGCCGGTTGTGCCGATCTGGCCGGTTCGCCGGGCGAAAGTGGTGGGTTGGATTTGCTGCCCGCGAACCGTTTGACAGCCCCTGTGTCCTGTTTACAATCTACTTTTTCCTGCGGTTTTGGTTGGCAGGTTCGCCAGCCAGACGCGGTGAACGTACCTCGGGCGCATAGCTCAGTTGGTTAGAGCGCAGCCCTGATAAGGCTGAGGTCCCAAGTTCGAATCTTGGTGCGCCCACTTCCTACATTGAAGAACCCCCGGAAATGCTGCGGCATTCCGGGGGTTTTTGCGTTAGGGCGGTGTCCGGGGGGGCAGAGGCGAAAAGCGACAAAGGGAAATAAGGCGCAGAGGGTGCCGTGGAGACTGCACCTTGCCCCGGGGCTTTTGCCGTTAAGAGGGATCCCCGCGTCTTGGCTTAACTCTGCTGGGCCAGGCGGTCACTGCACTGCGCCACGATGTGGGCCGCAACCTGATTAGGATTGTAACCGGCTGGCAGGCGGACCAGCGGCTTGCCGTACTGTTCGCAGAACTGCTTCACCTCGCCGTAGGAGTGGCTGCTCCAGCGAATCGCCAGCACGACCACGGCCATATCGTTTCTGGCGACGTATGGTTCGAACGTGGCCACCGATTCGTGCTCGCGCGTGGCAACCCACACCAGATCGCTGAGGTGGAAGGCTTCCTTCAGCGCCTGCTCGGCATGATGCCGCCGCTCGCCGCCGATCAGCAACATGGTCTTGCCTGCCAGTAACCGCGCGGCTTCGCGCACCTCGGGGCTGGGCCGGTGCGAGTTCTCGGTTTCCTCGCCCGGCCGATTGGCCAGGTAACGGTCGATTTCGCGCAGCGCGAGCGTGAAGCCCGGCGGAAGCTCAGCCAACCCGGGCAACACCTCCGGTTCCGGCAGATGGTCCACCACGGGCAGCAGCAGATCGCGCAGCTCGCGGTTGCTGGGTGGCATCCCTCCGGAGATGAGTTCCTCCACGGTGTTGATGAGCGTCCGCCATTGGCCGAGGTCGCTGGGATCGCCGGCCAGGCGGCCGGTGACATAACGGAGCTTGTTGAGCCGCTTGCGGCGGAACTTGCGTTCCTGCCGCGATTCGTCGAACAGGGCGTCCAGTTCTTCGATGCGCTGTCGCCGTTCATGGCTGCGGGTGGGGTCGGCTGGGTCGTCGGCCCTCATGTGCCGCTGGATAAAGATCTGCTGCTCGGCGGCCATGCTTCGCAGCCAGTTGAAGACGGCGTGCTGGTCCTGATCGGTGGGGCCATCGATCTGGTTGATCGCGGCCCGCAGGGCCGACTGCGCTTCGGCCAGCAGGTCGAGCGCCTGCTCGAACACATCGCGGTGATTATCGGAGTCTTCCAGCACCGCGCGGACCAGGGCCAGGGCATCGGCCACGGCTTCGAAAGCGTCGGCCACCATGTCCCATTGCTCCAGCGGCGAAGGCGCCGGGCCGCTGGGATGATTCATCCACAAGAAGCAGTCGGGTAGTTCCTTGGCCTGGGCGATGATGTCGCGGTCAACCGGTTCAATTTCCGTGCGGAAATCGGCCCCCTCACGCAATCGCTTCTGGCGGCGCAAGGCCCAGCGGGCACCCTCTGCCTTGAGGCGGCACCGCCGCTCAATAAGCTGCAAGTGCGATCCGCTATCGCCCGGGGGCAGTTCCCAGTGGTGGCCGTGGCTGGTAGTTTCGGCCGAGGGCAACGGTTCCGGCTGTGCTTCGTGAATGCCGATATGCTTGGCCCGGCCTTGCCACAACTGGCTGGCCAATTCGGCGGCAGCCGGTACGTCATCAGCAGGATGAGGCTCGCCACTGGCGGACTGCGGCGATTCGGCAGCTTGCGGCGCTGCGGCAGGAAGGACAGTTGGGCTCGCTGCGGCGGGCGGGGCCTCGTCGTGAACGGCGGCCCGATCGTTCAACGGGACCTGGGCCGCGTCTTCGGTGGTCAGTTCCAGAACACGTTCAGCGAATTGCCGTAGTGCCGCCCGCAAGGGTTCGTCGCGTTGAGCAAGTGCAACGACCCGTTCGGTAAGTCTCTCCAGAGACTCTACCAGCGAACGATCGGACATAAGGGGCTCCAACGTGGGTTCGTCGCGGCGGTTTTCGGAGACCGGCGCATCGGGCTGCGGTTGCGGCGAATGCTCGGGGAGCGTCAGGTGCTCCCGGCATTCGGCTTCGCTGGGCAGCGGCGCAACCGTCAGTAAGGGCCGGCCAGAACTTTGGGTTTGGTAATGCATGTGCATGCCCCAGTTCGTGCCCCCAATGTGGGTCCGTAGGCATCCTACGATTGCCCCTTCGACGTTTGCAGGTTCGCCCCAAATGGATTCTTGCGCGCGGCCACGCGCCAGGCGAGTAGCGGGAGGGTGGATGACCTCCCGAGCCTCGCGGCGCAACCAGGGCCGCGCACCCCTCAATCCGGCAGGTACTGTGCGACTGTCATTGGGCGTGCTGGTCGATGGCTAACTGGCTGTTGATTCTCCTTTGCCGTGAAAGCATCCCAAAACCGCGAACGCTTCGTGCTCGCAAACCTTGGCCGTTTCCCCCCAAAAGCCGCATCGTGAATCCGCTTGCTGCCAACAGGCGGGAGTCGGCCCGCCCAAAGCTTCTGGGGGGGCTGGCACGGTCTTGGGTGGGTGGCTTGCATGCCTTGGGGCTTTAAGCGGGGGCATCCCGCCGGTCCTCATTGGAGCACCAGACCCACCCGGCGTACCGCGGTTGCACTTCCAGTAGGTTACTGTACGTGCCACTTAGCGCGAACCGCAGCTGTCTGGAAGTTATTGCGGGGCCGGCGCGACATTATGTCGGTATCGGACAGAATCCTCCGGCGTTTTAGCCGGACTCCCGCCCCGCGGCCGGTTAGTCCTTGATCTGGAACAACCGTTTGAGGGCATCGAGCAAGGCATGGGGCGACCCGTTCTGCGATTCGTCGCGCAGCGACTCCAGCGGCGGGTGGAGCAGCTTGTTGATGAGCCGTTCAAACGACCGTTCGATCTCGGCCCGCTCGCGGTCGGTCAACTCCGGCAGCTTATTGAACAATCGGCGCAGCTCGTCGTCCTTGGGCTGTTGCATGCCCTGCTTGAGCCGATGGATGATGGGCCCGGTGGCGCGGCGGTTCAAATCGGCCATGAACGCCGCGGACTCTTCTTCCACGATCTTCAGAGCCCGGGGCAGTTCCTTCTCGCGCTCCTTGCGGTTGGCCTCGCATGCCTGCTGCAAATCGTCGATGGAGTACAGATACACGTTCAGCCCTTGTTCTTCGATGGCCGGATCGAAATCCCGGGGAATGGCCAGGTCGAGGATGAACAGCGGGCGCTGGAACCGGGCGCCTTCAACCTTGAGATAGTCGTCGAGCGTGACGATGGGTCGATCGGACCCGGTGGTGCTAACCACCAGGTCGGCTTCGGCCAATTCTGCCAGCAGGTTTTCCCAGGGGGCAGCCCGGCCGTTCCACTGCTCGGCCAGTTTCTGGGCCCGCTCGATGCGGCGGTTGACCACCACCACGTCGCGGACACCCGCATCGGCCAGGTACAGGAGCGTTTCCTGGCCCATCTCGCCAGCCCCGATCACCAGCACGCGTTTGTCGTCGAAGCGTTCGAAGAACTGGCTGGCCAGGTCGGCCACGGCCACGCTGGGGATGCTCACCCGCTTGCGGCTGATCTCGGTTTCGCGCGTGACCCGCTTGGCGGTCCGCAAAGCCGCCTGAAAGATGCTGTGCGTGAGGGGGCCGGCGCACTTGCGTTCGCAGGCCAGGTCGTAAGCCTGTTTGACTTGCGACAGAATCTGCGGTTCGCCCAGCACCATGCTGTCCAGCCCTGCCGCCACGGTGAACAGGTGCATCACGGTATCTTCGCCCGTCCGCTCGAACAATTCGTCGAACACGTCGAACAGGTGCAGGCCGTGGTAGCTGGCCATGAACTCGGCCACATCGTGATGCGAGGGCGCCAGGGCCGGGTCCTCGGTGGCGGTGTACAGTTCCACCCGGTTGCACGTGCTCAGCAGCACGGCTTCCGTCTGCGGGAAGCGGATCCGCAGTTGCGAAAGCGCCTCCTCGGTCTGCTGCGGCGTGAACGCCAAGCGCTCGCGGACCACCACCGCGCTGCCATGGTGCGAACAGCCCACCAGTTGCAGCTTCATGCGGCACCTCCCGGCACGGTTGCCGCGAAGGCCTCGATAGCCGCTTGCCGCTGGGCCGGATCGGCGGCGGGCGCGTTGTCCTTGCCGCCGTGCCGGGGGTCAAACAGCAGGGCGGTTAGCGTCAGCGCCACCATCACAAACGTGGCCAGCGTGAGGTAGGCGACTTTGCGCCCTTGCCGGGCAGGCTTGTACACCAGGTTGAAGGTAGCCGCGGCCACCATCCAGGCGGCCAGGACCGACGACGACAGCACCACCGGATCGCTCCACCGGACGCCGCCGTACTTGAACCGGCTGAGCAGCACGCCGCTGAGGAAACCGCCCACCAGCATGATGCCTGACATCGTGATCGCCCGACTGTTGGTCTTTTGCAACCATTCCAGGGTGGGCAGGCGGAAGCCTTGCTGCGGCGCTAGTTTTTTGTGTTTCAGCCGCCAGGCCTGGATCAGGTACATGGCTCCGGACATGAAGCCCACGGCCGCGGCCACGGTCCCCAGCAGCAGGAACAGGCCGTGCGTGGCTGCCACGTATCCGTTGAGCCCAGACGTTTTGGGGAACGGCGTGCGGCTGGCCCAGAACTGCGCAACAGCCACCAAGACCAGCACCAGCGGCAGCGTGAACAGGCCGATGGGGTTCTGGGGGTGATAGCACACCAGGTACAGATAGACTCCCGCCAGCACCCAAGCCGCCAGGAGGTACCAATCGAACTCGCTGGTGAGCGCGTCGCGCTCGGTAAACCAGCGGTATCCCAGGAACAGGGTGTGGGCAACAAACCCGGCCGCGGCGAACCCCAGCATCACGGCGCCGCGAATCCGGCTGCTGAACAGCAGCCGCGACAGCTCCAGGAGCAGCGCCACCAGGTAACTGGCGGCGAAGCAGGTAATGGTGATCTTTCCGACCATGTTCGATATGCCACACCGGGCGGGGGGCGCGAGGGGAGGAACCGTCGGGTCTCGCGCTGTTTCAACTCAACTTCTGTTCTGACCGCGTTCGACCAAGACCGTTTC
The DNA here is from genome assembly GCA_964511065.1 of uncultured Pirellulales bacterium. Lineage (GTDB taxonomy): Bacteria > Planctomycetota > Planctomycetia > Pirellulales > S012-138 > CALBRZ01. The sequence goes on from CAZEEG010000061.1 coordinate 6,285, forward strand.
AGGTGTGAAGGATTCGTTCCGGTGAGGGTGAGGTTGGCTTGATGCGAGGAGATGTGCTCCGGGGAGCATGGCCCCTCATGGTCCGTTAGCAGCCCGTTGAAGTATTCATCGACGCCCACACAACCATGCGATTTCCAGTTGGTTATTGAATGCGGCGACGCTGGAACGCCAATACTTCAACAGGCTGTCAGGCCTCCTGTTCCGGAAGCTGCTGTTCAGTTGGGCCTCTGGTCGAGTTGGTATTCCTTGAGTTTCTTGTGCAAGGTGTTGCGGTTGATGCCCAACCGGGCGGCCGCTTTGATCTGGACATTGTCGCAGTTGACCATCACCTGGCTGATCAACTCCCGTTCGACCCGATTGACGATCTTCTGGTGCAGGTTCTCCTCGTTGGGGCTGGCCGCGGCCAATCCAAACTCGACCAATTCCTGGGCAAAGCTATCCAGGTCCATCGGCCGGCCCGTCGCCGAGAGCTTCCGGCTGGGCCGTCCGCCGACCACGGCGTCGGGCAGCAACTCCAAGGTCAGTTCGTCGCCCGGGGCCAGTACCACGGCCCGCTCAATGTAGTTCTGCAACTCGCGGACGTTGCCCGGCCAGTCGTAACTTTCCAGTGCCTCGAGGGCTGCGCGCTGGATGTGGACGACGTAGCGGTCATTCTCCTCATTGTAAATCTGCAGAAAGTGGGCGACTAGCGGCCGAATGTCCTCGCGGCGTAGCCGTAAGGGGGGGAGCCGGATCGTGACCACGTTCAACCGATAGTATAAATCTTCGCGGAACCGGTCGGCCTCCACTTCTTCCAGCAAGTCGCGGTTGCTGGCGGCTACCACCCGGGTGTCGACGCGGATGGTGCGCGTGTCGCCCACCCGTTCGAACTCCCGCTCCTGGAGTACCCGCAGCAGCTTGACTTGCAGCTTGGGGGTGGTGGAGTTGATTTCGTCGAGGAAGATCGTGCCGGTGTGGGCGGCCTCGAAGCGGCCGATTCGGTTCTCCACGGCCCCGGTGAATGCGCCGCGGACGTGCCCAAACAACTCGCTTTCGAGCAGGCTTTCGGTCAGGGCGCCGCAGTTCACGCGGACAAACGGGCCGTTCTTGCGTTTGCTGGTCCGATGCAGGGCGTTGGCGATCAGTTCCTTGCCGGTGCCGGTTTCGCCCAGCAGCAACACCGAGGCATTGCTGGCGGCCACGCGGCGGGTCAGGCTGTACACCTCCTGCATGGCAGGCCCGTTGCCGATGATGCCTGGCAGCGGCAAGGCAGGGTCGGTCGCGATCGGGGAGGGCTCAAATTTCATCATGTGCGGGGAACGCTCTGGCGCTTAGGGAATAGCCGGCCGCCCCACGCGCCCGGCGGCGGGAAGCAGTCGGCGCCCCAGGCACGCGCCACGCGGTCAGCGTGTCCCGCGCGTGCGATCGCGGGCTGCCGATGTGGCCAGGCACCTGGAACCATTCAATCCGTTGCAGTTGGGCGGAGGGGGCGTGCGCCGCGCTTCCCTAGGGAACCTCAGCGAAGCGTTGTCGTCTCGTCAGCGGGCGAAGTCCTCTGGCAGGGATGGTCGGTCAACCGGAACCGCCGGGTTGCTTCGCGGCGGGATCCTCGTCGTACATGGCTCGCAGCAAACCACCGAGGGGGCGCGGCTAACTGCGAGGGGGGTATTCCTGTGGGAATTACCGCGCGGCTGCCGCCTCGGCCTCGCCGGGCGGCGGCACGGCATCACCGTCTGGTGGTTGGGCGCCATCTTGCGGCCCCTCACCGTTTTGCGGCTCAACGGGCGGCATGGCTTGCGGATCGTCGGCCGCGTTCTGGGTTACCGGGGCTTCGATGGTATCGAGGATCGATCCCAGCACGGCCTGGGTGCCGGCATCGAGTCGTTCGCTGGCGTTGTAGCGGTCGTATTGGCGCAGCACTTCGTGCGGATGCAGCAGAACGCCGTCGCGCTCGACCGCGGCCCGGAAAGCCTCGGCCGCCGCCTGCCGGCTAGCCAGCGGCAGCGCGTTGGTGCTGGCAAATTCAACCAGGGACAGTTGGGCACGGTGCGTGCCCAAGGTCGCCAGCGCGGCCGCCGCGTCGGCCGTTAGTTCCGGCACGTAAATCACTGAGGCCAGCATCGCGTCGAGCCTTCGCAAGTCGTACAACGCCCGATGGTTCGGCTCGCGGGCCAACTCGGCCAGCCACCGCAGTGCGGCCTGGGCCTGGGCCAGCCGCTCTTCTGGCCCCACGAATTCGTAAGCCACCGTCGCCATCAGTTCATCCATCTGCAGCTTCATGGCGTCGGGATTGTGCGGCCGCACGAACACCGCCGTTCGCGGGAACCGCTGCGAAAGCCGCCGTACTTCTTCAAGCTGGTTCACCGGCGCCAGCAGCGCGACAGGCAGCCACGCCGCCCGCGGATCGCGGCGAATCTTCTGAATGAGGATGTCGGGCGGGGCATTGGGCAGCGTGGTATCCAGCAGGATAAACGCCACGTCGGCTGAACTGACCGATTGCAACACGGCATCGCGGCCGTTGGTGGCCAGCGCGGTTTCATAACCCAACTCGGCTAGCAGGCCGGCGAGGTTCTGCGCTTTCTGCGGGATGGTGTCGGCAATCACGCCCCGCAAGGTGCCGCTGAAGTTGGCAAAGTGTTCAATACCGTGCGTGATCTGGCTGGCTCCCGGGAACCGCCAGTCCTGGGGGGCCAACTTCATCAGGGCCTCGACCGCGGCAAACCGTAACCTCGGATCGGGATGGCTGGCGGCCTCCGCAATCAGCGACGGCAGCGGCGAGCGATGGTACAGCAACTCCGTGCTGCCGATATCGCCCAGGATGCGGACCAGGGCCGTTGCTCCAACCGTGTGGCCCTCGCGCAGTTGCGCGGCCAGCACATCCAACAGCACTGGCATCTCGAAGCTGGCAACGATCTCATGCACGCTACCGGGCCCAGGCTCCAATCGCTGGTCCAGCCCTTGGTCGTATGCGGCCCGCTCCAGCAGCGTGGACAGGAACAACCGGATCACGGCGGGCCGCTCGGGATCGAGCGGATAAAGCCGCGTGGCCAATTGCTGCGCGGAGATCACCGCGGCGATCCGGGTAGGGGCCACGCGCGGCGATCCGCCAGAAGTCTCCGGGTCCCAAACCCAGACTTCCACCAGGCCAAACGGGCTGGGGCGTTCCGGTGGCGTGCCGTCGTAGGCTCGCCGGGCCTCGTTTTCCAGGTAGGTAATGGCTTGTTCGCGCGTGGGCACGGTGCCAATCAGCCGCCGCAGCGCATCTTGGGCCGCTTCGCGTACCGCGGCCTCGACAGTGGGATCGACCGCCAAGCCCACCAGGTGTTTGAGCGAGCTACGATCGCCGACGTATCCCAATACCCGGGCCGCGACGGCCTGGATGCGGGGCTCGGGCGCCTCGATCGCGGCAGTGGCCGGCCCCAGGGCGTTGGATGCCTGCAGGATCAGGGCTTCAAACAGCGCATCGTGGCTATCGGCCCTGGCTTCGTCGGCCAAGGCGTTCAATAAAGCATTGACCGACGCCGCTCCGCCCGACCGTAGTTCGATGGCAAGCGAGCGCCGCGCCGCCTCGTCGCCTTGGGCAATCTGGTCGATCAGTTGGGCGAGGCGGTCGGGTGCCTGGGCGTAATTGCTCGCTCCTTCAATCACGCTGGTGGCCAACGCGGCTCCGTCGGGGGCCAGCTTCGGCTCGCGACCCATCCGCAAGAAGGTATCGCTGCCAAACTGCTTCACCAGCGCATACCTGGCGGCGTCGTCGAGATTGGCTTCCTGAAGCCGCTTGACCAGCGGCAGCGCCATCTCGGGATAACCCAAGTTCAACAGCGTTTCGATTGCGCTGGTTAGCTGGGGCGGCGTGGTAGGGTTGGTTTCCAGCAGCGCTTGAACCACCGGGTCGTCGGCACCCGGCGGCGGTGGTGCCGGCCCTGCCGGAGCATTGCCATTGGCCGGCTGATTATCCTGCGCAAACAGCGCGGCCGGGCTCGCAATTAGCGCCAGGATCAACAGCATGCCGGCCAGCCGGCGGCCTGGCACCGATGGCCGCTGGATTTCCAGATTGCGCACGGTGGAAGCCGGTGCGCATGCGGTGGAATGTTGTACGTCCACGCTGGAAACCTGGATACCCAAGGCGCTGCGCTGGAGCCGCTGCGGCGGTTTGCGGGTCGTCATCGCAACCATCTCGCTGGACCAAGACTGATGTGGGGGGCCATCCGTGCGTGCTGCCGTCCGTGGCCGTTCCCTGTGGGTTCTGCTCGACAGGCCGGCCCGTTGGAAGGCGAGCTTGCCGGCAGGGCGAAGGTTCCAGATTCTACGATGTAGGCCGGCTCGCCCGAATTCAAGCTCCTGAGTGCGTTTGGGACTGGCTGTTGCCGCATTCCCTGGCCTGCCGTAACAGTTGTAGGGATCGGCCGCACCGCTTTTGGGGGGCGCCGCCTAGGGGGCTTCCCCTTTCAATCCCAGGCGATGCTCCCAGGCCTCGATTTGCTTGCGGACTTCGTGGGCTGCGGTGGAACCGTAGCTCACAAACGCTTCCACGGCCCGCTCCACCCCCAGGACGTTATAGAGGTCGGCCGTCAGGCTGGGGTGCTCAGCCTGGTACTCCTCCAGCGAAAGATCGGCCAGCCGGCAGCCGCGCTCCATGGCCTTGCGCACCAGGCGACCCACCAGACCATGGGCGGTGCGTTGCGGGATGCCCTGGCGAATCAGATATTCCATGAACGTGGTGGCGTCGAGGTAGCCGTGATCCAACCGCTGCCGGATTGCGTCGCGATTCAACTGGGTTCCAGCCACCAGCGGGGCGGCCAACTCCAGCGAGGCTTCAATGGTGTCGGCCGCGTCGAACAGCGGCGGCTTGTCCTCCTGGAGATCGCGGTTGTATGCCAGCGGCAGCCCTTTCACCAGCACCAACAAACTGGTCAGTGCCCCTAATGTGCGGGCGGTCTTGCCGCGGATCAGTTCCAGCACGTCCGGATTGATCTTCTGCGGCATGATCGACGAACCCGTGCAGAACGCCTGCGGCAGCTTCAAGAAACCAAACTCGCTGGTGGACCACAAAATCCATTCCTCGGCCCAACTGCTGAGATGCTCGGCCACCATGCTCAGCGCGAACACAAACTCGATCACAAAATCGCGGTCGCTGGATGAATCGAGGCTGTTGGCCGAAACATCGTCGAAGCCCAACTGCCGGGCGACCTGGTGGCGATCGATCGGCAGCGTGGTACCGGCCAGGGCAGCGGTGCCCAGGGTCAACACGTTGACGCGGCGGCGGCAATCGGCCAGCCGGCCCCGGTCGCGCTGGAATTTCTCGCACCACGCCAGCCAATAATGCGGGGCCAGGACCGGTTGCGCGCGTTGTAAGTGTGTGTAGCCAGGGAGGATGCAATCCAAATCGCCACGGCACCGGCCCACGAACGCCTTCTGCACGTCGGCCAGCAGGTTGTCCACGCGGTCGATCGCGTCGCGAACCCAAAGCCGTAAGTCCGTAGAAATCTGATCGTTACGGCTACGGGCCGTATGCAGTTTGCGGCCCACATCGCCCAGGCGGTCGATCAGCGCCTGTTCGATGTTCATATGGATGTCTTCCAGTTCGGTGCGGAAGACGAAGGTTCCCTCGGCGATCTCCTCTTGGATCTGCGTGAGCCCTGCCACGATGGCCTGGCATTCTTCTTCGCTGATAAGCCCTTGCTTGGCAAGCATTTGCGCGTGAGCGATGGAGCCCTGGATATCGTGGGCATAGAGCCGGGCATCGAAGCTGATGCTCTGGCTGAACCGTTCCACGCGCGCATCGACGCCGGATGCGAACACGCCGCTTCGGCTGGGCGATTGGGGCGTCGTCAAGGTGGCCGCTGCCTATTAATTGGGCACTGTGATAACAAAAGAGGCACACACCGATTTTCCACTCTAAGCAGCAGCCGGTGCGCTGTCAATTACCTCCGCTTGGCGCGGGCGAGCATGCGCTGCCGTTTTATAGGTGCGTGCCACGGTTTGGCTCGCGCGGCCGATGAACGACGAAGTTCATCCGGCAGCAAAGTTCATCCGGCAGTAAAGCGACACCGATGGGCCACGCCCGCGGCAGGTGGTTGCAAAGTCGGGGCAAGAACGGCACGCTTGGGGGGCGGCACCCCACTGATTGCATCCCCTTGGTGGCCCCCCAAACCCTCCCATGGCTTCCAGCAGCCCCTCCTCGCCTCGTCCCCACCCGCAGCAGGCCACGTTGTTTGGCCAGCCTTGTGGGTTGTACATGCTGTTCTTTGCCGAGATGTGGGAACGCTTCTCCTTCTACGGCATGCGGGCGCTGCTGATTTTCTACATGACCAAGGACTTCCTGGCTTACCAGGACAGCGACGCCTACGCCGTATATGGCGCTTATACAGCGCTGGTGTATCTGATGCCGTTTTTCGGGGGGCTGCTGGCCGACCGCATCTTGGGTGCCCGGCAAGCGGTGATCCTGGGCGGCCTATTGATGGCTGCCGGCCACTTGATGATGGCCATTCAAACCAGCACGGCCTTCTTCGGAGCCTTGGCGCTGTTGATCGTCGGCAACGGGTTCTTTAAGCCGAATATCTCGGCCATGGTCGGGAGCCTGTATGCCGAGGGCAGCCGTAAGCGCGACAGCGGCTTCACCGTGTTCTACATGGGCATTAACCTCGGAGCCGCGCTATCGCCGCTGCTGTGCGGATACGTGGGCGAAACCTACGGCTGGCATTACGGGTTCGGCCTGGCGACGATCGGCATGCTGGTGGGACTGGGCGTGTTTGTAGCCCCCAGCGGTATCTCCAGAATTCTGATCATGGTGGCGGCGGCCGTATCGGCGGCCAGCCTGCTGGTGTTCCGGCCCAGCGGTTTCATCCCGCTGACGCTCAATATCTTTGTGGGGGCGGCCCTGTTGGCGGCAGCTATGGTGAGCTGGATGGCCGCCGCGCGAGGCGGCCTGCCCCACGACACCGGCCGCCCACCCAACCGCGACACCTATCGCCGCTATGCCTGGATGACGTACGCCGGCAGTGTGCTCTCCGTGGCGGTGATCGCGCTCATGGTCTCCGGCTTTTCGCTGCTGACCGACGACGGCAAGCCCGTCAGCCTGGTTCCCGAGGAAACCATCTCGCGGCTTGCCGGCAGCGATACCCCCTGGGTGCGGGCGGCGGCCGTGGTCATCAAGGAGGTAAGCCGTCCCGCGGGATTGGTGCTGTTTGTGGGTGGGATGATTGCCTTTGCCGACTTGATCTTCGAGACCATCCGGTTGCAGGGCGTGCCCCGCCAGCGGTTGATCGTGGTGATGATCCTGATGGTCTTCTCGATGTTGTTCTGGACCTTCTTTGAACAGGCCGGCAGCTCGCTCAATAACTTCACCGATCGCAACGTCGATCGCGTGCTCGAAAAAGATCATGTCACGGCCGACGACGTGGGCAAGACCCTCCGAATCGAACCGACGCAGGAACAGCTAGGCTACTACAACGGCGATCGGCTCTTTACGTTGGACCAGCTTAACCGGCTGGAGGACGAATACCGCAAACGGGAGGACGCCCGGAACGAGCAAGCCGGCCGCAACGCGGAGCCGCTCCCGCCGCTGACGATCTCCTGGCAGGTGGTGGAGAGCAACATCGGGATGGGCCTCGCTCGCCGCACCGATGAAATCCCGGCCAGCATGTTCCAGTCGGCCAATCCTATTTACATCCTGCTGTTTGGCCTGCTGTTCTCCGCGCTGTGGAGCTTTCTGGCCGCCCGGGGATGGGAACCCAGCACGCCGCTGAAATTTGCGGTGGGCTTGTTGCAGCTAGGATTAGGATTTGTGGCCCTATGGTATGGAGCCCAAACGTCAGACGAGCGGGGAATGGTGGCCATCGGGTGGCTGCTGCTGGGTTACCTGCTGCACACCACGGGCGAGCTGTGCGTTTCGCCCGTCGGCCTGGCGATGGTCACGCGGCTTTCGCCCCCGCGGCTGGTGGGCACGGTGATGGGCACGTGGTTTGTGGCGACGGCTTTCTCGCAGTTTCTGGCGGCCATCATTGCCCAGTTTACGCGCGTACAGGGCGGCGACGGCGAGCATGCCGCGTACATTCCTCCCCCGGTTGAAACCGTTCACGTCTACGGCGACGTATTCGGCCACATCGCCGTGACGGCCATCGTTGCCTCGGGCATTTGCCTGCTGTTGGTGCCCGTGCTCAAGCGGATGATGCACGAGGAACTGCTGGACGAACAGGGGCACGATGCGTAACAGGCCCATGCGTTTAACGGCCGGTTCTACCGGCCTCGGGCATTGTCGTGGGCGCTGGATAGAAACTGGCGCCGAAGAACGCTTTCCGGCGGCATGCCATCTTGTCTGGAAAGCGCTTCGTTATTGTGCGGCTAGCCCGGTTGCAGTTCGCTCAACCGGAGCGATTTTTCAATCACCGGCTTGCCGTCGATATCCAAGACTTCCAGCCTCAGCAGCGGATCGTCCTGCTGCCAATCGATGCTGATGCGGCCGAAGTTCTCGCGGTGGTACGTCGTCGGCACCGCGCGGAACTTGTTCACCGTGGGCGTGCCCCGGGGGTGAAGCTGGTTGAAACTGCTGGAGGTGATGTCGTAGAGAGGGTAGGGCACGCCCTCCCGCTGCACGGAAAGCTCCGCCCAGTGCCGGTCGCCGCTGATGATCAATGCGCCGTTGGCCTGCGTCTGGCCGATCAGATCGAATAGCCGCTGCCGCTCGCGGGGCAGGTTCGACCAGGCTTCCTGCCCGGCCGCCTCGGGCACGCATTGAATGCTCGAGGCGATGATCCGCACTTCGGCGGGCTGTTGGAGCTGTTCGCGGAGCCAGCGCCACTGATCTTCGCCCAGCATGGTGAGGCCCGGGTCGTCGCTGGGAATCCAGCTTCCACCCACTTGCTTGTCGCCTTTCTTCAGCGGGCTGCGGAAATAACGGGTGTCGAGCAGGATCACCTGCACGCGCTTGCCCGGTGGCCCGAACACGTGGGCATCGTACACGCCGGGCCGTTTGCGGCGTGGCGAGTCGGGCGGATCGCCCCAGAAATCGACAAAGATTCGCTGCGATTCTTCCCGTTTGGGATAGTCGGCGCCGGCGTCGTTCAACCCGTAGTCGTGATCGTCCCAGGTGGCCAGCACGGGGCAGCTTTGCACCAGGCGGGCGAAATGGCTGTTGGCCTTCAGCTTCGCATACTTGGCCCGCATGAGGTCCATATCGGTGGTGTCGGCGTAGATGTTATCGCCGAGAAAGATCAACAGTTCCGGGCGCTGGGCCGCCATGGTTTCAAAAATCGGCATTGGCTGATCCTGCTTGGTGCAGGAGCCAAACAGGATCGTCGAGATCGCGCGCGATTTATCAGCCTTGGGGGCGGCAATGCCAAGGGGTTCTTGGGCCAGCAGCACGGCCGGGGCAATCAACATCGCGGCTGCCGCCGCCAGGAACAGGAAACGAACGCGGCCAGGTAGCGTACGCATGAGAGCTTGGCACTCCAGGGTTAAGCGTGCTGAATGATACGAAACGGCGAACGGCGATGGGCCGTGCCCTGCCGCTAGTTGGCCCGCAGGTCATAGCACATCAGCTTGTCCTGCTCGCGGAGGTAGAGCTTGCCGTCGGCGATGGCCGGGTGCGCCCACGACGGCCCCTGCACGTGCTCAGGCTTCCAGGTGCCTTTGAGGCGGTATTCGTCGGGCGTGGCCTCGATCATCGCCATCAGTCCATCCTGGTAGCGGAAGATCAAGTTGCCGTCGGCATAGATCACGGCGGCAGAACCGCGGCCGGGTCCTCGGATATCGCCGCCCCACTTGACGTCGCCGGATTTCATCTCAACGCACATGGGAAAGCCGTTGTTGTGCTGGTGGCCCAGGTACACGTGGCCATTGTGCAGGACCATGCCGCCGTGGTGGTTCTGCAATTCTTTACCACTCTTGAAGTACACTTCCTCGGCTCGAACCTGGTTGCCCCGTCCGGTGATCTTCAGCAGGGCGGCGCCGGCGCCGTAGCCGGTGGAAGCGAAGATATAGTCGCCTTCGACCAGTGGGGTGGGGATGTTGGCGGTGCCGTTGGCGATCCGGTCGTAACCCCAAAGGAAGCGGCCGTCGGAAGCCCGAATGCCAATCAGGCCTTGCCCGACAATGGTCACGTATTGTTTCACGCCGCCGGCGTTGGAAACCACGATCGAGGCATAGCCTGCGCCGCGGCTGCGCCCGCCCGCATTTTGCGGCACGGCACAGCGCCACGCTTCGCGGCCGGTGCGCTTGTTGAGGGCGACCACCATGGCATCGGGACCACCGGGCGTGCATAGCACCAGGTTGCCGTCGACCAGGGGTGACTCGGAATAACCCCAGCCCGACATCATCCGCCCGTTCCAGTCTTTCTTGAAATCGCGTTTCCACACCAGGCTGCCATCGGCCGTGCGGAGGCAGGCGATCTGGCCGTCGGAGGTGACCAGGTACAGGAGGTCGCCATCGACCGTGGGCGTGCTGCGGGAACCTTCGTAGGAGTGCTTCGGCACCGCATCGGTGACGGTGGTTTTCCACAGTTGGCGGCCATCGTCGGTACTGAAGGCTACTACGCCCTGGCCGTCGTTGAAGTTGCCAGTGGTGATCACGCGGCCATCGGCCACGGCCACGCTGGCAAACCCGCCGCCCGTCCCTTCGACCATCCACAACAACCGGGGTTGCGTGTTCTCCCACGACTGTTGCAGGCCCGTCTCGGGCGAGACCCCCGTGCGGCCTGCATTACGAAAGCCGGGCCAATCCGCGGCGTTGGTGTGTGCGGTCGATAGTCCAAACAGCGCGCCCGTTACGGCGAAAACGGCAGCAAGGCGGATCATGAAACAGTCCCGTGTCTGGTGGGGCCAATAATTCCAAGGGGGGAATGCACAATGCAGCACGGCAGGGGGAGGATCGCCGGGCAGTTGGCGCTACCTCCGGCGAAGCGGTGCCTGCTCCCGGCGTTTCATCCGGAGGGTGCGGCCGGCCAACCACGTTCCGCACACTGGCGCGTTGGCGAGGCAGGGGGGACATTCCCCGTGCCAACCGGGCGGGAACTGCTTGAGCGGCGGCCACTTGTATCCCCCGACAATCTAGCTACCGGGGCCACCACCGGCAATGAAATTGCGACTGTTCTGCTTGCGTGGTGCACGCCCGAAGCTGCTGGTGCGGTATGCCGTGCTGCTGCGCGGTATGCCATGCTGCTGCGCAGTGTGCCATGCTGCTGCGCAGTGTGCCATGCTGCTGCGCAGTGTGCCATGCTGCTGCG
>CAZEEG010000061.1:17584-34656 GCA_964511065.1 uncultured Pirellulales bacterium
TGCCATGCTGCTGCGCAGTGTGCCATGCTGCTGCGCAGTGTGCCATGCTGCTGCGCGGTATGCCATGCTGCTGCGCAGTGTGCCATGCTGCTGCGCAGTGTGCCAATTCTGCTGCGCACCAATTCCCCTGCGCAGTTGTGGGGGGGCGAGCGATTGGGGGGGAGTTTGCCAGCACCGCATGCATCTGGGGGGGCTCGGTTTGCCCAAGCGGCACCCCCCCACCCAGTGCGTACCTTGTGTCGGTTGAAGGCTTAAAATGTTTGCCTTCGCTGGGAATCGGGGCCGATATCGTGTAAGATAAGCCCCGGTCAATGGGTCACTGTGGTTGCATGCAAGGCCGCCGCGGTGATTCATCCTGCCGCCGTATGGTTCCCACCAAAGCATCCCAACCTCTCACCGTCGCATCGTCCCCCTGTTGGTTGAAGTTCCGGCCCATTCCCGCCTGGCATGAGCCTGCCCGATGGTTTGCCGTAAGATGGACGATTCCCAAAGCCCTTGGGGCCCACCAGACGCTGCCGCCGCCGGGCTGGTAGCGGCGAAGGTGAATGCAAGCAATGAGCAACTGCGACTGACCCGGACCGTGGTTTCGGGGAAGGAGGCATCCTGATGTTCGCGCTATTGGTATCCGTGGCATTGGCGGCCGATCCAGCGGCCAAGGCGCCCGAGTTCACGGATGAACAGATCAAGTTCTTTGAAACCCAAGTGCGGCCTCTGTTGGTGGAACACTGCCACGATTGCCACGGTCCGCAGACCCAGTGGGCCAGCCTGCGTTTGGACTCGCGCGATGCCATCCTCAAAGGCGGCGATTCCGGCCCCGCCGCGGTGCCCGGCAAACCGGCCGAAAGCCTGTTGATCCGCGCCGTCCGCCACGAGGAGGGCGCCCCGGAAATGCCCGAGGGCGACAAACTCACCGATCAGCAGATCGCCGCTCTGGTGCGCTGGGTGGAAATGGGCGCTCCCTACCCGGGCGGTGCCAAGCTGGTTGATGCCCGCGACCGCAACCATTGGTCGTTCCAACCGCCGGGCGATCCGCCGCTGCCGGCCGTAAAGAACACCGCCTGGGTCCGTTCGCCGATCGACCGGTTCATCCTGGCCAAGATGGAAGCCGAGGACTTCGTCCCGACGCACACGGCCGATAAGGTCACGCTGATTCGCCGCGTGACCTACAACCTCACCGGGCTGCCTCCCACACCGGAAGAAGTGGCCGAGTTCCTGGCCGACGATCAGCCCGACGCTTACGCGCGGCTCGTCGATCGCCTGCTGGAGTCGCCCGCCTACGGCGAGCGGTGGGGCCGGCACTGGCTGGACGTGGCCCGCTACTCCGACAGCAACGGCCTGGACGAGAACATCGCCCACGGCAACGCCTGGCGGTACCGCGATTACGTGGTGGCCGCGTTCAACCAGGACAAGCCGTTCGACCGCTTCGTGGTGGAACAGGTGGCGGGCGACCTGCTGCCTTACGACAGCGACGCCCAGCGGCGCGAGCAGATCATCGCCACCGGCTTCTTGTCGATCGGGCCAAAAGTGCTGGCCGAGCCCGACCCCAAGAAGATGCAGATGGACATCATCGACGAGCAGCTTGACACGCTGGGGCGGGCCTTCTTGGGTATGACCTTCGGCTGTGCCCGCTGCCACGATCACAAGTTTGATCCGATCGACACGGCCGATTACTACGGCTTGGCCGGCATCTTCAAGAGCTCCAAGACCATGGAGCATTACCGGATCATCGCCCGCTGGCACGAGCACATTCTGCCGTCGCCGGAGACCGAGGCGATGAAGGCCGAGTACGAATCACAACTGGCTTCCAAGCGGCAAGCCATCGACGACTTCATTGCCAAGGCGAACGAAGAGCTTGCCAGCTCGCTGGGCTCCGATGGCAAGCTGCCTGAAAAGCCGGAAGAGCACTATTCCGAGGAAAACAAGAAACAACTGAAGAAGCTCCGCGACGAGTTGGCCGCCCTGGAAAAGTCGCCGCCGGAGTATCCCGCGGCGATGGGCGTTACCGAAGACGAGGAAGTGGCCGACATTGCCATTCACATTCGCGGCAGCCACTTGAAGCTGGGCGACGTGGTTCCCCGCCACACGCCGCCGGTGATGGTCGGCCCTGAGCCGCCGGCATTCTCCTCTGATCAAAGCGGTCGCCTGGAACTGGCCAACTGGCTGGCCGATCCCCAGCACCCGCTTACGGCCAGGGTGATCGTCAACCGCGTCTGGCGGTGGCACTTTGGCGAGGGCCTGGTCCGCACGCCGGATAACTTCGGCCTGTTGGGCGAACCGCCCACGCATCCCGAACTGCTCGACTGGTTGGCCCGGCGTTTCGTGGAAGACGGCTGGTCGATCAAGGGCCTGCATCGGTTGATCCTCAACTCGGCCACCTACCGGCAGGCCAGTTCTGCAAGTGACGAGGCCATCGCCCGCGATCCAGAAAACCGGCTGTACGGCCGATTTAACGTACGGCGGTTGGAAGCGGAAGCCGTGCGCGACGCCATGCTGGCGGTGGGCGACCAATTGGACGGCCACGTGGGCGGATCGCTGTTGCACGTGAAGAACCGGGCGTTCCTGTTCAATCACACCTCGCAGGATGCAACGCAGTACACCAGCAAGCGGCGTTCGCTGTACCTGCCGATCATTCGCAACAATGTTTACGACGTGTTGCAGTTGCTCGACTTCCCCGACCCGGCCGTATCGACCGGCCACCGCGTGACCACGGCCGTGGCCCCGCAAGCATTGATGATGCTCAATAGCGATTTTGTGATGAACTGTGCTGATCACCTGGCTGAGCGTGTGCTGGAAGAAGCCTCCGCCGATGAGCAGCGCGTGGACCGCGTGTACCTCCTGGCGTACGGCCGCAAGCCCACGCCCGAGGAACGCCGCGAACAATTGGCGTTTGTGGCCAAGGTGGATGAAGCCTTGGCTGCGAGCGAACCCGATGCCCAGGCGCGGAAGCGCCAGGCTTGGAACCTGCTGTGCCACACGGTGCTGGCGGCCAATGAATTTGTGTACGTGAAGTGAGAGTGAGAACACGATATGAGTGCAACGTTTCTTGGCAACCTGCTCTCACGGCGGACGATGTTGCAACAATCGGCGGTGGGCTTCGGCTCGCTGGCCCTGGCGTCGATGCTGGGCGGGGAAACCAAGGCCGCGCCGGCCAACCCCATCGCGGCCAAGCAGCCGCATTTCCCGGCCCGGGCCAAGCGGGTCATCTTCCTGTTCATGAAGGGTGGGCCGAGCCACGTCGATACCTTCGAGCCCAAGCCGCAACTGGATAAGGACGACGGCAAGCCGCTGCCGTTCGACAAACCCCGCGTGCAGTTTGCCGCGACCGGCAACCTGCTCCGCTCGCCGTGGAAGTTCAAGCAGTACGGCGAGAGTGGGCTGTGGGTCAGCGAACTGTTCCCCAACGTGGCCCGCTGTGTGGACGACCTGTGCATGCTGCACTCGGTCTACGGCACCAACCCGGCCCATGGCGGCGCACTGCTGAAGCTGCACACCGGCAGCGATAACTTTGTGCGTCCCAGCATCGGCTCCTGGGTCAGCTATGGCCTGGGGACCGAGAACGCAAACCTGCCGGCGTTCGTGACCATCTGCCCCACCCTCGCGCACGGTGGAATCAACAACTGGAGTTCGGCCTTCCTGCCGGCCGTGTACCACGGCACGCCGTTGGGCAACGCCAGCATCCCCTCGGACCAGGCCCGCATCAAGTACATCCAGAACGCCAGGCTCTCGCGCGAATTGCAGCGGTTGCAACTGGACCGGTTGGATGCGATGAACCGCGGCCACCGCGAGCAGACCGGCCCCGAGGCTTCGCTCGATGCCCGCATCGCCTCGTTCGAGCTGGCTTTCCGGATGCAGAACGAGATCCCCAAGATCGAGGATTTCAGCAACGAAAGTGAGGCCACGCTCAAGCTGTACGGCCTGGACGACCCGGTAACGGCCGACTTTGGCCGGCAGTGCCTGCTGGCCCGGCGGTTCGCCGAGGCCGGCGTGCGGTTCATCCAGGTGACCCACAGCGATACCAAGGTGCAGTGGGACCAGCACTCCAACCTGAAAGAAGGCCACGAAAAGAACGCCCGCGAGGTCGATCTGCCGATCGCTGGCCTGCTCACCGACTTGAAAGCCCGGGGGCTGCTCGAAGATACCCTGGTCTGGTGGGGCGGCGAATTCGGCCGCACCCCGGTCGCCCAGGGCAAGAACGGCCGTGACCACAATCCCGAGGGCTTCACCATGTGGCTGGCAGGCGGCGGTGTGAAGGGCGGGTTCCGGTACGGCGCCACCGACGAATACGGCTACTACGCCACGGAAAACAAGATGCATATCCACGACCTGCACGCCACCATTTTGGCGCTGCTGGGCTTGGACCACGAGCGGCTGACTTACCGCTATGCCGGTCGCGATTTCCGCCTGACGGACGTGGAAGGCCGCGTGGCGGATGCCATCTTTGCCTAGACGCCCGGCGGCAGGCCGTTGCCCTTGAAGTAGCGTAGGCCCCGCACCGCCGGGAGGCGTGCGCATTCCATTGGTCCTTTGCCGTGCGTCCGCTCCCTGTTGGGAGAGGCGCACGGCCACCGCAAGCAGGAGCCTTGTCGCGTGCTTACCGCCGAGTCGCGCCGCCGAGATTTTCCTTCGCTGGAAGGCTGCGTGTATCTGAACACCGCGGCCGAAGGCATTCCACCCCTGGCGGTTCGCGATGCCCTGTTGCAGTATTTCGCCGACAAGCAGCTAGGGATGGATGGCCGGGGTCCGCACGCCGCCCAGCGCAGCGCCGTGCAGCAGCGGACCGCCGAGTTGTATGGCCTCACGGCCGACGAAATCGGCATCTGCTCGTGCGCCTCGGAAGCCTACAACCTGGCCGCCATGGCGCTACAGCTTGGCGAGGGCGACGAGGTTGTCATCAACGACCTGGACTTTCCCGCCGGGGCCACGCCCTGGCTGCAGCCTTCGTGCCCGGCCACGGTCCGCTTGTGGCGGCACCGCGACGGGGCGCTGCGGATCGAAGACTTGATCCCGCTGCTTTCGCCGCGCACGCGGTTTGTTACCACGTCGCTGGTGAGCTTCTTCAACGGGGCGATGGTCCCGCTTGAGGCCATGGTGGCCGCCGTGCGGAGCCATTCGCCGGCTTTGATCGGCGTGGATGTCACGCAGGCCCTGGGCCGCATCCCGCTCAAGCTCGACGGCGTCGACCTGATCGTCAGCAGCACGCACAAGTGGATTCTGGCCAGCCACGGTGGAGGGCTGGTGGGCGTTCCCGCCGCCAGCGCCGACCGCTGGCGCGTGCCGGCGGGCGGATGGTACCACCTGGAAGATGCCTTCGGGGCGGACCGCTTTGAACGAGCGGTCAGCAAGCCGGGAGCGGCCGGATTTGGAGTCGGCATGCCGAATTACCCGGCGATCTACGCCGTCGCGGCCGCGCTCGATTACCTGCAGGGCATCGGCGTTGAAGCCATCTACGCCGCCGCGCAGCCGCTCACGCAGTGGTGTCTCGACGAGTTGAGCACCTTGCCGGTGGAACTGCTCACGCCGCGCGCGCCCGATCAACTGGCCGGCATCATGGCGTTCCGCCATCCCAAGGCCGAGCAGATTCACCAGGCCCTGCATGCCAAGAACATCCATGTGATGAGCCACGCCGGCCGACTCCGCATCGCCATCCACGGCTACAACACCCAGCACGATGTGGAAACGCTGCTCCGCGAACTGCGGGCGGCCATCGACGCAGCATAGTCGGGCAGCCACTCGTGTCCATGGCTCTGCGCGCCGTGCGCGGGGCATCTGTTGTGTGCCGCGGCGCTGTGAGCCGCGATTGAATAGGCAGCGCATCGGGCGTGCCACGGCTCTGTGAACCGTGCTCTGGCCCCCAATCCCTTCTCCAGTTGGCCGCCTGAATCCGGGCATTGAGGGACGGCGCCTTCAAATACCTGGCGCGATCCCGACCGCTTCCTGGATTCGCCTACAAAAATTTGTCTGCACCTGCGTATTGGAATAAGGTGAACACCCACGTTTGTTCGTGGCATGCTGCCTTGGGGGCACCATAGAACCTTTAGGATTTTGATGGGGGGTAGCATCATGCGTATCCGCAACCTTCTGCTGGTATCTTGTGCCGCGCTGCTGGTCGGTTGTGACAGCAACCAGCAACAGCCTTTCAGCCAACGCGTGTCCGCGCAAGCGAGCGAGTCGCCCGGCTTGCCTGCCGAGCCGCCGCATCCCACCGACTGCGTGCGGGCCGATTTTGTGATCGACGGGCTGAGCGATGGCACCAAACGCGCCGTTTATGACGTGCCGACGAACATCCTGCCGGACGGCGCCTGCCAGGCCGCAACCCTGATCGTGTGCGATGGCCGGCCGGTCCAGCTCGTGGCCGAGGTCCACGCGGCGGAGTGGTCTTGGACGGCGGAACTGTATGTCGACGGCAAGCATGTGTACGCCACTGAGGCGTATGACTCGGGAAACGGCAAGCATACAGCGGCTTTCGGCCCGGCCCCGCTGGGCTTACCGGGCGGCAGCAATGCGACCTACATCCAGGTCACCTGGTACGACGGCGCGCAGCACCCTTAGCCACGGCAACCGCTCGTGCCATGGCGTTCTCTTGTGTGCCACGGCGCTGTGAGCCGGGCGCGGCCGGTGCGCATCCCGCGTTCCATCCTCGCCCGTAGCCCGCGCGCCAACCGTCGCGCACTACGATGGGCTTCACGGTCAAGAGCCAAGGTCGGGACCTGCATCTGGCCTGGTGCTCGCCCTTCTGCGCGCTGAGCCGCCCCCGGTTTAGCAACCGTTCTTCCAGGCCAAACGCTGCTGTGTTGAAACGGCCCCCTGGCGGCTTGTCGAGCGTGGCGCATCTGATATGGTGTGGCCTGTCCGGTTCTTCCCTTGGCGGGCCGCCATGGGGGGATTGCCGGCTGGTTGGGTTTTTGTCCGGTTGTTCAGCCAGTATCCGACCAACAGACCACTCCGCATGGCGGCTGGCCGGAGGAAGCACGTGCCGCGTGAAACGGAATCGCCGCCTCGCCCTCGCCGCCGCCGCGTCCAGATTGTCCTGGCGACGGTAGCCGCCGTGGTGGGAATCGCCCTCGGCATCGGCAGCTTCACTTTCTTTTATGCCGAAGGGGCCAGCTATCTGACCAATCGGCCCGAGTCGTGCGCCAACTGCCACGTGATGCAGGCGCATTTCGACGCGTGGCAAAAATCGTCGCACCACGCCGTGGCCGTTTGCAACGATTGCCACGCACCCCACGATTCGTTCGTGGAAAAGTACTGGGTGAAAGCGGTCAACGGCTTCAATCATTCGCTGGCGTTTACCACCAACCGGTTTCACGAGCCGATCCAGATCACCGACTTCAACCAAAAGGTGACCGAGGCCGCCTGCCGGCACTGTCACCAGGAACTAACCGACGATATCGAATTTATCCCGGCTCATTCGCAGGGACTGTCGTGCATCCGCTGCCATCGCAACGTGGGGCACGCCCTGTTCGAGTAGCCGCACGGTTGCCAGGCATAGTACCCCGCGCGGCGGTCCATCCGGCAACCACTTTGCATGGCACCAGCTTGTTGTTGCGGGATAGCCGCGGCGCCATCCCGCGGACGATTCTGGCCAGGCGGCAACCTCCACAACCTTTCCATTCCAGCAGAACCGCGACCAACGGCCATGAAGCAGAACTCGAACGACCTCACAGCCAGCTATAGCGGCACCCTGGTTTCACGGAAGCGCCGGCGGGCGGCGCACCGCCGCGGTATGTCGCGAGAAATGCTGATCGTCGTGCTGGTGGCGGCCACAGGCGTCGCTTTTGCGGTGACCATGCTGCTGGTCAACATCTTCGAGCGCAAGCAGGAGGCGCGCAATCCGTTCTTCCGTGTGGTCGAGATCACCGATCAAACGGAAGATCCGGCCGTATGGGGCAAGAACTTCCCGCTCCAGTACGACGACTACCGCCGGACGGTCGATATGGAGCGGACCCGGTACGGCGGCAGCGAGGCCGTGCCCCGCGATCCCACACCCGATGACCCTCGCGAGGTGGTGGCGCAGCAGAAGCTGGACGAGTTGCCGCTGCTCAAGCGGATGTGGGCCGGCTACGCCTTTGCCGTGGACTTTCGCGAGGAACGCGGCCATGCATACATGCTGGAGGATCAGATTTTCACCCAGCGGCAGGACGCGGCCGAGCAGCCCGGCACCTGCCTGCACTGCCACGCCTCGGTCTACTTACCGTATATGAAAGCTGGCGACGGCGATTTGATGGCCGGGTTCGAGCGCATCAATCAACTTCCCTACGATGAAGCCCGGCAGCACGTGACCCACCCGGTCACGTGTATTGATTGCCACGATCCCCAGACCATGCAACTGCGCGTGACGCGCCCCGGTTTCATGGAGGGAATCCAGGCCCTCAAGGCTTCGCAGGGCGTGGAGAATTACGACGTCAACCAGATGGCCACGCACCAGGAGATGCGGAGTTATGTGTGCGCCCAGTGTCACGTGGAATACTACTTCCACGGCGACGAGAAGCGGCTTACCTACCCTTGGCACAAGGGCAACCGCATCGAAGACATCCTGGCCTATTATGACGAAATGGGCTTCAAAGACTGGACCCACGAAGAAACGGGCGCGCCGATGCTCAAGGCGCAGCATCCCGAGTTTGAAATGTGGTCGCAAGGGATTCATGCGGCGGCGGGCGTGTCGTGCGCGGATTGCCACATGCCGTACAAGCGCGTTGGCGCCACGAAGGTCAGCGATCATCACGTGCGCAGCCCGCTGTTGAATATCAACCGCGCTTGCCAGACCTGTCATAAGGCGAGCGAAGCTGAGTTGAAACGCAGGGCGGAAACCATCCAGGAACGCTTCGAGCAAATGCGCGATCTGGCCCTGGTTGCACTGGTGGACCTGATCGACGACATCAAGGCCGCACAAGCGGCGGGGGTCGACGAACAGCGGCTTGATGCCGCGCGCGATTTCCAGCGCAAGGCCAGTTTCTATGTCGATTTTGCCGAGGCCGAGAACTCGCACGGCTTTCACGCCGATCAAGAATCCGCCCGCATCCTGGCGCGCTCGATCGACTTCTCCCGCCAGGGCCAACGTGTCCTGCTGCGAGGGATTCCCGCGCGCCAGGGCACAGACGGCGACGATCCCGGTGCGGCTCCCGTCGATCCGCCGGCCCCCAGCGAACCGCCGGGCGGCAACGGGTAGTCCTGAACGCACCAGGCGGACCGCGGAACGCTGATGGCTCTGGCTCGATGCCGATATGCCGGCAGCAGCGGACCGTCGGCGCTGCTGCCTCCGGCGAAGAGCCAGCGGAAGGCCGGGGGCCGTTGGCCTTAACCGGCGACCAGCACACTGCCATGAACGATGGTGTCCTGGAACAGCAGTGCCGAAGCGTGATCGCCCCGCGCAGATTCCGCCCGGTATTCCTCGCCCTCGCCCACGGCCGCGGTTGACGTCCAGGGCAGTTCACGCGCGGTCGCCAGAACCTGCTGTACATCGGCCGGCGAGGCAAACCGGTCCGTTGGTTTGGCTTCCATGGCGTCGAACACCACGCCCGAGAGCAACCGGTCCCACACCTGCTGGCACGTGGCCGGTTTATCGAAGAAATCGATGGATAGAATCTGCTGGCCGATGGCGACCGCGACTCCCGAGGCGCCATCGACATACTTCAGTTTCTCCCGGTACTCGCGGATGCGCGCGTCGTATGCGCCAAAAGCGTCGGACAAGGCGGCACTTTCCGAGAGGACATTGTGGGTCGCGTGCAGGCATGCGACCTGGTTCCACACTTCGCCCTGGTCGGAACGGTGCCCTCGGTGCTCCCTGACCGAACGGCTCACCGACGCCTTGAGGGCCCGGCGCAACTTCGACGGCGAGTGGGAATCACTAGAACCGAAGTACCGCGAGCGATACCGCCAGCGGCCCTGTTCGACACACGACACCGGAATCTTGAGCCTGGTGTGGGCGGCGACCAAGACCGACGTATTCAGGACGCGGTTCTGCTTGGCACCGATCAGTTCTTCGCCTTCGAGGAACAGCACCTGGACGTCGCCCTGGTTTTCCACGAGCAACTCGGGCACGGAACCGCCTTCACTGACCTCCTCAACCAGCAACGATCGATCTTCCATCGCGGCGTGCGACAACCGATAGTCCACGCTGCCATTGGGAACGGAGAACAGCGGAAACACGGAGAGGGATTCGTGGCGCAACGGTTCGCCGACGCGCAATTGGGGAAGCACAAACGACATGGAAGCCTCCATGAGCGACAAGATATGGCCTAGAGAAGACCAGGATTTGCAGAGAGGGGTTCACCGCGGGCAATTGTTCGGAGCCGAAGTTCCAAAGGCAATAGCCGGGGGGTTGGCAAGACCCGCGGGTCTTGAAGCGGCGCCTGATAAACTAAGCGTCAATCACACCTGGAGAAATGGCAGCGATGGATTGCTGCATGGCAAATCGCCGTTTTTTTATTGACACCTGCGCAGTGAATGTCCGCTCCGTTTCGTACTGGCCCACCGAAATGCGGCCAGCTTGCGCTGGAAAACCGGCGATTTACGGCTCCGATCGTTCGACGATCGAACTTTGGCGGCGCAACCATCACTAACAGGTTTTCAAGAGCCAGCCTTGTTGTGAAAAAACGGGAGAATCACAAACCCGATCTGATCGCGCTCCTGACATCAGCAGCGCAGTCTTCATGAATCGTATTGTGGACACCATGATGAGAGCCCGGCGCGCCGATGGCTGGCAAGCGCGTATCCAACGATTGCTGATGGGCTTTACCGGAGGGCGGCAGGATCGCCGGCCGGGTGCGTGACCTCGCGCAGTTCCGCCAGCAGGCGATAGGTCACAACGCGATCGAGCAGCTCCGCCAGCGAGCGGACGTTGAATTTTTTCATGATCCGGGCTCGCCGCATTTCCACGGCTCGCTGGGTGATTCTCAGCCGAGCGGCGATGGTCTTGTTGGGCGCGCCGGCGGCGATCAGGGCCAGCGTTTGGCTTTCCCGAGCGGTCAGGCTCTGCATCTGGTTGTGAAGTTCCGTAAACAGGCCCTCCTGCTGCCGCCACCAGGCATCGAGCGCGCAGCCTTGCCGGATGCGGCGGCGCAGCGTACGTCGATCCAACGGTTCTTCAGGAATCTCTATCGTTCCGCTTTTCATGGGTTGTGGTGGCGACCCGATCGTGAATTTCGCGGGGTTCCAGCCCCGGGGAATTTCTATCGCTCCGCTGTTCATTGGCTGTGATGGCTGTTGGGGGCGTCGCGGCTCAAGCACCGCCGCGGATTTCGTTCGGGCGTCACCTCGATGACGCCGGCTCCAGGTTTGCGCGGCGCGCCGATGGGCGGGGCGGATTGGCAGGTCATCGGCGGAAGGTATCGAGGAAGATGGAGCCAGCGGGTATGCCGCGTGCATACCCTAGAAAATGGCGTTCCCAAACGGCGCGAAACTTTGCAAGCCGCCATACAAGAAGGAGTTGCGCGCAGGCCGTGCGTTCGCAATCTCCCCGTTGCGGCAAGCACTGCCTAGCATCTAGTCAATCGCTGCCTCATGCGAGGCAGGCCGCCGCCGCTTGTTCTTCGGTTTTCCGAAGCGCCAGCAGCGCGGCCGGATGCGGTTGGGGGCTTTTCGGTTCGGATACCCGAAGTCGGGTGGGCGGGCCGCGTGCCGCGGCATCCTAGCTGCTTGGGCTGAGCCGCGATTCGCACCGGCATCCCCCGGCCCACGCGATGCATGGAACTCTCACGCTACCACCCACGGAAGGCATCAGTATCCGGTTAACCCGGCGGCACAGCGAGGTTGGTTCGCAGCGCTGCGGGGTTGCTCCGCCTTGCGGCCACAGCAGGTTGGAACCCGCCGCTGCATGGCATCATTCCCCGGACGCTCCCGCACGCCATTGGCAGGAAACGAGCCTTGTCCAATCCGATCGAAACTTGGAAAGCCGCCAAGCACGGCCTGGATGTCTGGCCCGATGTCGAGCGTTACGCTGCCGCTGGCACCCCGATCAAGCAGATCGATGCGGCCGATCTGGAACGGATGAAGTGGCACGGTTACTTCTATCGCAAGCGCGACGGCGAAGGCCGATTCATGTGCCGCATTCGCCTCCCGGCCAGTCAACTCACGGCACCGCAAGCGCGTGAAATTGCTTTCATCGCTTATGAGCTAGGGCATGGCATTATCGACCTGACGACGCGGGCCAACATCCAGGTACAAGGCCTGGAGATCACCCATCTGCCGGAAGTCAGCAGGCGACTGGACCGGGTTGGCCTCAGTTCCAAGCAGACAGGGCACGACAATGTCCGCAACGTGTTCGGGCATCCGTTCAGCGGCCTGCTGCCCGATGAACGGATCGACACCACGGACCTATGCCACGCGATCACGGCCCTGTTTCTCGATAGCCGCAAGTACTCCGATCTGCCGCGGAAGATGAACATCTGTTTGAACGGCAGCATCAACCATTCGGCCCATTTCTGGACGCAGGATCTGAGTTTTCTGGCGGTGCGCGAGCCGAGCGGCGAAGTCATGTTTCAGGTGCTGATCGGCGGGACGCAAGGGCAGAACCCGCACCTGGCCTGGCATCTGCCGGTGCTGGTGGCCCCCGAGCAAGTGGTGGATGTCACCCGGGCGATCCTCGATTTGTTTCGGGCCAAGGGATCGCGCGAGCGCCGCAACACGGCCCGTTTCCGATTCCTGGTGGAAGCCATCGGCGTGGCCGGCGTGCTGGCCTGGCTGCAAGAGCATCTGCCGTATCGGCTGCGGCCGTGTGTGCGCGAGCCGCTTCCCGCCTTCAGCTACGATGAGTTGATTGGCTGGTTCCACCAGCGCGATCCAGAGCTATGGACGTTGGGCCTATGCGTGCCGCTGGGTCGACTGACTTGGCAACAGCTAGAAGGTCTGGCCGTGCTTAGCCGGAAGTGGGGCGACGGGCAGCTTCGCGTGACGCACGAGCAAGGGATCGCCGTTTGCAATATCCCCACGGCATTCAAGGATGCCGCCGCGACCGATGCCGCCGCCTTGGGGTTGAGCCTGTACGGCGATCCACTGGAACGCAACACCATGGCCTGCACCGGCAGTCAGTTTTGCAACATTGCGGTGGTCGAAACCAAGGGTCAGATGTTTCAGTTGATGGAGAAACTGCGGCAGCGCGGCATCAAGCTCCACGGCATTCGCATCCACATGAGCGGTTGCCCCTCCAGTTGCGCCCAGCACTTCACCGCCGATATCGGCCTCAAAGGTGTCCGCGTCCGGCGAGCCTTCGGTACTCGGGAAGGATTCGACGTGTTCCTGGGCGGCGGCATTGCCGGGCAAGTCCACATGGCGCTGCCGTATCGCCTGGGGGTTGATACGGGGCAATTGCCGGCCCTCATCGAAGAAGTGGTTCGCGAGTATTACCTGCGGCATCAAACGGGGCAAACCTTCAGCGCGTATTGGCGGTCGCGCCTCCAGGCCGAGCAGGCTGCGAAGGTAGGGGACCACGATTACCAGCATCCGACATGGCTCTGCGAGAACTGCTCCTATGAGCATGTGGCGGAAGACCCGCCGGTTTTCTGCCCTCGCTGTGCCGCGCTGCGCCGCTCCTTCGCGCGGCTGGAAGAAAGTGCTGCGGGCTCACTGCCGCCGCAGGCTGAACTGCCGCCCGAGCGGTCCGATGGCTACCTGTTTGCCGCCAACGAGGCCGACCTGGCCGAAGGGCAGGGGCTCACGGTAACCGTCGCTGGGCGGGAGTTGGCGCTGTTTCGCAGCCAAGGCCAAGTGCTGGCGGTGGATTCCGCCTGCCCGCACGAAGGGGCTCCGCTGGCCGATGGTGAGTTCAAGAACGGTATCGTCACCTGCCCCTGGCATGGCTGGGAGTTTGATGCCTGCTCGGGATGCAGCCTGCAACCGGCAGGCCACGTACTGGGGCGGTACGAAACCTTAATCGAAAACGGCAAGGTATTGGTCGCTTTGGGCAAGGCCGCGGGTGATGCCTCGGCCACCACTGCACACCCTAGCGCGGCGCCGGCGGCGGTTGCCGCGCCCGCAACCGGGCAGCATCCCGGCAGCGCCGCGCGGCCGAAACTGTCGCGGCCCGTGGAAGCCGATCTCGAAGTGATCGACGTGATCCAGGAAACACCGGACGTGCGAACGTTCCGGCTGGCCAACTCCGGCGGCCGGATTCCGCTCGATCTGCCGGGCCGGTTCGTCAAGGTGGCCGTTTCACTGGGTGATGAGCCGATCTGGCGTTCGTTCACCATCAGTTCTTCTCCCACCCATTCCGAGCAACTCGATCTGACCATCAAGCTCAATCCGTTTGGGCTGGTATCCCGTTACCTGTTTGACCACGTGAAGCCCGGCAGTCGCTTGCGGATCAAAGGGCCGCAAGGCGGCTTTTGTTTCGATCCTGACCGGCATCCCGAGCCGCTTGTGCTGATTTCGGCCGGCAGCGGCGCAACGCCCATGATGAGCATTGCCCGCTACTTGGATGCGACCGGCAGCGGCCAGGCGTGCGTGTATTTGTATGGAGCCCGCACCCGCGATGACGTCCTGTTCCAACAGGAGCTACAGCAGTTGCAGCAGCGGATGCCCGGCTTCCGCTGCCTGGTGAGCCTCAGCCAGGCGGATGCTCAGTGGACCGGCCGCGTGGGCCGGCTGAGCATGGCGCACGTGCGGGAGGCTGTGCCAGAGTTGCTTGCCAGCCGGTATTTCGTGTGCGGGCCGCACGATTTCATTGAGACCTTCCGCCATGCCCTGGCCGAGTTGGGACTGCCCGCTGCGCGGATACACTCGGAACGGTTCCACGATACGGCCGGTGTGCGACGATGAGCAGCCTTCCTGCCCACATCGCCGAGGCGGCCGATCCGCGCGCAGGCTGGTGCAACCAGGCTTCGCAGGCCAGCAGCGGCACATGGCTGATCGAGTTGCTACTGCGGGAACAGGCAGAATTGCCGGTTGCGGAACTGGCGGCCGCGGAGCCATCGGCCGTCGAGCGGTTTGCTTCGCAGCAGGCGGTGGGGCAGCGTGCGTGTGGTGCCACCGCGGCGGCGGGCGATGCTTGTGCTGAGCCGGCGCTGGCCGCGCGCTATCGTGCCCTGATGCCGGCAACTCCGCCCGGCCCCGGCCAGCAGTACGCATTCGACGTGGACCTGGACCGCTGCTCCGGTTGCAAGGCGTGCGTGGCGGCCTGCCATGCCCTCAATGGCTTGGATGAGCACGAAACGTGGCGCGACGTGGGGTTGCTGCTGGGCGGCAGCTTCAGCGAACCGGTGCTGCAGCACGTGACCACGGCCTGCCATCACTGCCTGGAACCGGCCTGCATGATCGCCTGCCCGGTGGAAGCCTATGTGAAGGACCCCGTCACGGGCATTGTCAAACATTTGGACGACCAGTGTTTTGGCTGCCAGTACTGCACATTGGCCTGTCCTTACGATGTGCCCAAGTATCATGCCCAACTGGGCATCGTGCGCAAGTGCGACATGTGTTCTTCCCGGCTGGCGGTGGACCAGGCACCGGCCTGTGTGCAGTCCTGCCCCCACGAGGCCATTCGCATCCAACTGGTCGATACTCAGCAGGTTGCCGACGACGCCGAGGGCGCGCAGTTTCTGCCTTGTGCGCCTGATCCGCAGTTCACGCTGCCAACGACCAGTTTCCGCACTCAGCGGGCGATGCCGCGAAACATGCTGCCGGCCGACTATTACGAACTGAGCCCCCAGCACCCGCATTTTCCGCTGGTGGTGATGCTGGTGCTGACGCAGTTATCGGTGGGGGCGTTCGGCGTGAGCGCGCTGTTGAACCAGTTTCTGCCGCGGACGGAGTGGACGCCGTTTCAACCGATCCAAGCCGGGCTGGCATTGTGCGTAGGACTGTTGGCTTTGGCTGCCAGCATGTTTCACCTGGGGCGGCCGCTGCTGGCGTGGCGCGGCATCCTGGGGATTCGCCATTCGTGGCTGAGCCGCGAGATTCTCGCTTTTGGCCTGTTTGCCCTGCTGGCCACGCTGTACTTCACCGCCGAGATGGCCGCGGTATCCGGCGCAGTCGATCTCAACGCCTGGCTGCGGCCCTGGGCGGCCGTGGTATCGGGCGTGGGAGCGGTCGGCCTGTTCTGTTCGGTGATGATCTACGCCTTCACGCGGCGCGTGTTCTGGAGCATGGGCCGAACGGCCATCCGTTTCGGCCTGACCGCCGCGCTGTTGGGAACCGCCACGGTGTGGTTGAGCCTGGTCTTGCAGAGCATCTGGGCGCCGTCCTCGGCCGTGCTGGAATCGGCCCAGCGGTTCGACCGCTGGCTTGCCCAAGCGCTGCTGTTGGTTTCGGCTGCCAAGCTGTTGTGGGAGGCCGCGTTGTTTCGGCACCTGGCATCACGGCACATGTCGAGCTTGAAGCGGTCGGCCCTGCTGGCTGTGCGGCGCTTGCCCCGGATGACCGTGGTGCGGTTTGCATCCGGCGGACTGGGCGGCGTTATCTTGCCGCTGGCGTATCTGCACGCTTTTCCGGCGGGCGCCCCTGTGCAGCCCCTCGCGGCGCTGGGCTATCTGGCATTGATCGTTGCCTTCACGATGGCGGGCGAACTGCTGGAACGCTGCCTGTTCTTTGCAGCCGTGGCGGCCCCTCGGATGCCGGGAACCGTGCAATGAGCGGACAACGCCGGCCATCGCAATCGAACCCTTGGCTTCCCCCGCTCCGCGCCCACGATGGCCCCCTCACGCGGCAACTGCTGCTGGAACCAGGGCGGTTTGGCCTGGGGTTGGTTCCTGCCGCCGTCAATCCCGACTCCACGGTGCCGCTGGTCTGCGGTTATTGCTCGACCGGTTGCAGCCTGGATGTGCATGTGCGGCAAGGGCAAGCCGTTAGCCTGACGCCCAGTGTCGCGCACCCGGTGAACCTGGGCATGGCGTGTCCCAAGGGCTGGGAATCCCTGACCGTGCTCGATTCGCCGCACCGCGCCACGGTTCCCCTGATCCGTAATGCCAAGGACCGGTTGGAACCCGCCGACTGGCACACGGCGATGCAGCACTTCGTGCAGCGGTTCCGCAGCATCCAACAAGCACACGGCAACCAGGCCGTAGCCTTCCTCAGCACCGGGCAAATCGCCACCGAGGAGATGGCGCTGCTGGGAGCCGTGGCCAAGTTTGGGATGGGCATGATCC
>CAZEEG010000062.1:0-26908 GCA_964511065.1 uncultured Pirellulales bacterium
ATCGATCACTTTCGTCCGCTTGTCGGGATCGGGATCGAGGCGGAAGTAAGTCGTCTCGTCGGGGCTGGGCAGGCGACCTGCCAAATCGAGGACGACCCGCCGCAGAAAATCCTCATCGCTGCAACGGTCGGCGGGCTGCACGCTTGACCGCTGGAGTTCTGCCAGGATCAATTGGTCGACTTGCGCAGCGGTGGCGAGCGGCATCGGAACATTCCGATCTGCCGCATACAGAGACTCCACCGCCAGTCCCGCCAAGCCCCAGAGCATGACCGCTGGTCCCATCGCCGATCGAAAGGTTGCCATGATTACTCGCCTGAGCGTCGTTGAAACGATAAGGGCCTAAGGCCCATCGCGCTGCCCATGAAATTGAACCCCCCGAACTGCCAAAAGTTTCGCTTTGATCGGGGGAGTGTGGCAACCACAACGTCACTCTACCATCGTCGTCCGAGCGTTCTGCGAAGTATCTGCAAACGCCATGCTTACGCATCGCACTGCTGAGCGATCACGGCGAAGCTGCCATTGATCCGCCCTCCCAGCGGTGGCTCGGCCATCATTGCACTCGGCAACGCGTGCAATCATCCGGCTTGTGGAACAACAAGTACATCGACGAGCCATACGATCCCAGCTTCCTCTCGGTCTTGGAGCAATACATCGAGGCGATGCCTTCCTCGTCGCCTTGCGAAATTGCAAACCGCGCGTCGTCGTGCCGCGCCCCGGACCCTGTAATACAGCTCCTGCCCAAGTGCCATCGGGCGGTGCATCCGAACGGTCCCGGGGTAACACCGGGCAAGCGAGCAAACGCCCCTCATAGCCCGGGGCGTCGCCGCGAGGAATGGTCAGTAAATCCCGTTTTGGGCAGCGGCAGGAAAGCCCCCTACCAGCAAGGATGCTGCCCCCATTGGGGCGCTGATGCGGGGTGTGGAACGATCCAAATTCACCACGTCGCCAAGCATCTCAAAGAGTGCCGGCAGCGTTTGGCTGCGCCTTTGAAGTTGTCAGCGAAACCATACCGGGGTGCCATTGCTGGCGTTGGTTGCGCGGGGCGCCCTCAACCCTTTCCCCGTACCTTTTCTGGAATGGTGCGCACATCCGACAAATGGGACAAGTCTAGAGAGTGCGTCGAACGTGGTGCCTGGGAAAGAAATCCAAAATGCGTTGCTTGACACGCCTTGATAGACCGCTAAATTGACACCCAATGTGTGGGGACGGCACCCACGCTTCACAGGGGGGCGCTTGCACTGTGCCAGTTGCCCCGGCGATTCAGGTTGCACTCCCGCAATCGAGTCCGTACTAAGGAGGTCTGTGATGAAAAGGATGCTTGCTGCTGTGGTCTGCGCTGCGGTCGTCGCGTGCTTTAGCACACAAGCTGAAGCAGGCGAGCCGGGCAAGATCAAAGGCTCGCTGTTGAACAAGATGGGTCTGGGGCAGGCCAAAGTCATGACGGCAGCCGAAGGCGATCAAGTCCGCGGCAGCTTCACTCTCGGATTCGGCGCCGGCTTCGGTATCGCCGGCAACAACCTCTTCTTTAATGCTGGATTCCAAAACAACATTGCTTTGCCCGGGAACCTGGGGTTCCAGACCAGCAACATCTTTAATTTTGGCCCCGTCAGCTTTGGCTTCAATTTTCTCTTGCAATAGCAGAGCCACGGCCGATTGCCGGAGCTGGTACCTGGAGCCAAACATCCTCGCCAGCTTGCTGATGGTACACGAAGCTCCATCCTGCGTTCGCAGGATGGAGCTTCTTCCTTTTTGGACCTCGCTTACTTTTGGTAAGCGAAATCAGATACCAGGGTTCTTGATGGTTGCGCCGCCCATGTCCGGCAAGAGGTCTTGCTCGCCGCCCGTGGGGATCCGAAGCCGCATTTAGGGGAACTGGGGGAAGATGATTGGGGGCCGAGGAGGCAGATACGTCTTCTGCACAGCTTGGTAGTTCAAATAGGCCGGTGTCATTTCCATCGACCGAACCGCCAGCCGTGAAGTTTGCGGCAAATCGGTAGCACCTTCGGGAGCGATCACCAACATGGCGCCCTCCTGCCATTGTTGCACGAACGTAGGCACCCGCTCCCGCAGGTTGCCTCGAATGGAGTCGGCGATGTAGACCCACGGCCCATGCACTCCACGCACCACCACAAAGTGGTCGAACTCACCGATCGTAAGTCCAACGATAACTGGAGTTTCCGCTTTGGCCAGGTCGGAAAGTTCGCCTTTGACCATCGCGGCGTCGTAACCGGCCTTGTTCGCTACTTTTTCGAGATCGGTCATCGTCAGGCCGTTCTGAATGCGATCGCGAAGGTCCTCGGCCGTCAGCACCTCGCCCAGGTATTGGATCAACTTATCTTCTGTGGCATTTTCGGAAGTGTCGTTCCAATAGTACCGCATCACTGTGGCCAACGCCGCCGCGCCACAGGAATAATCCCGCTGCTGCATGACGATATTCCGATTTTTCAATTCCTTCCAGTTTTGGATATGGCGGCTGGTAATGAACTTGTCGTCGCGCACCGGCGCCCGTTGAGCATAACTCACGTTGGCCGCCCCCAACACGGCCAGAACGGCCAACCATCGGACCGCCTTACGTGTGCATAGGGTATGCCCGAAGCGTGGCGTGTTCTGCATGACGTATTCCTTCTTCCGTGAAGCCACTTCGTTGCCAGCGCCTACGCCTTGCGCGGGTCGGAACCTATTCCAGCGGCTACGTTCGCCGGATCCTAGCGAGTCCAGACCACGCCGATTCGTGCGGCCGGGGCAGATTCCGTCATGCCAATTTCGGCAAACGGCTCCATCAATCTGCCGCCGCCGCGGGCCAACAGAGCCGAGAAACGCAGCCGCATGGGTTCCTGAAGGGTGCCGTGAATCACCTGGCGATTGATCCATTGCTCGGTCATGTACATTCCCAAGAAACTGGTCGTCAGGGTTACGCACTCGTTGACAGAGAACGCCACGCCAAAATAGTAGGAGATCTGCTCGCCTGGCTGGCTGAGTATGTCGTCAAATCTGCGTTCGAAAAGATGCCGGTAGCCGCCGCCCCAGAAGAACAGTAGTGGATCGCAGCGCTGCGTGAACGTGACATTCACGCCTAGCGCCCAGTAGCCCTGCCCCAAAGCGGCATCTGGCGGCCCCACCACCACGGGCGAATCGACATCACTGGTCGGGGCCGTCGCAGCAAGGGTCACGACCATATCAGGGGAGCAGCAACAGCATCCGCCACAGCAACTCTCCAACACCAGGTAGCTGAAACCAAACGTCGTGTCTCCGATCCCAAAACGGTCGTCGAACTGATCGAAGCCCGAAAATGAAAATTCAGAGTTCGCCCAACCCACCGGCAGATTGGCAAACGCCTGCATGCACTCCGTCACGCCATATCGGAGCTCGAACGGGCTGTACAATACCCTGCGGCGAAAGCGCCCCGTCGCTACCCCCGACACATTCCCCGCACCGTCGGCCAGGAGCACCACGTTGGGAATGTTCGAATGGGTGTACACCAAGCCGTAGTCGAATTGCCATTCGCCCGGCTCGAGCAGCACACTCTCGCTTCGAAGGAAGGTTTGCACCTGCCGCTGCTGCTGTTGCGGTTCCTCTGGCTCCTGACCAAAGGTTGTATCCCCGCCTAGGGTTTCGTCGTCAGCAGTGGGTGGAGCGGGCGGGCCACCAGGCGCCGGCTCATCGACCTGGTAGAAACTGCGATGAGCCACCAGTTGGGCCGGCACGTCGTCGATCCAAACGACCCGCTCATGGCTGAGCGGTATGCTCCACCGTCCCAGGTCGTCATCGGCTACCAGGGGTGATGTCACCGACAACAAGCAGCACACGGTAAGAAGTGGCAAGAGATGCCAACTGCGCTGCTTCCCTCGATGACCAACCATGAGCATTCACACCCTCGCGTGTCCCGACAAATCCGTGCAAAACATCGTTCCACGAACGGCGTGTAAAAGGCTTACAGCCGCTAGCTCGCTACCCTGTCGCACGGTTTATCGGCGCCGATCTTTCGGCGCTTCAGAAGTAATTCATATAAGTGCACTGGCTTGCACCGCTATCTCCGGGGACGGCGAGGTAAGATGCCGATTAGGCGAAATGTACCGTCTCCTTGTGACGCATTTTCCGCTGGACTGCATTACGACGGCCCTCACATTTGGGGAGCGGGGGGGTAATAGCGACCTACGACGCCGCTTACCTCCTCTTGCTCCAGTTGCTGGGTTGTGTTCTGCTGCCAAGGTATGGAACGCGACGACGCTGAACACGATTCGCCCGAGGGCAGCGGCCAGGAGGTTTCGCTCGATCGACTGAGCGAAGCGTTCGCGGCCGTTCTGCGCAGCGGCAAGAAGGCCCCCGCTAGCGAGGAGGCCGCCCCGGCAACACCGCCGGTCGAGCCGCCCCTGCCCGATGATGCGCCGGCTGCTGAAACCATCGACCCCGTGGCGGGCGTTTCGCCGCTGACGATCCTGGAGGCGATGCTGTTTGTGGGCGGGCCCGACAATACGCCGATCGAGGCCGCCCAGGCCGCAGCCCTGATGCGGGGTGTGGAACCGGGCGAAATTCACGACCTGGTCGATCAGCTTAACGAGCGTTACCAGCGGTTGGGCTGCGCCTTCGAAATCATCAGCGATGGCCCCGGATACCGGATGTCGCTACGGGAGGAATTCCACCGCGTCCGCGAACGATTCTACGGCAAAGTTCGCCACGCCCGACTCTCCCAGGCCGCCATCGACGTGCTATCACTGGTAGCTTACCATCAACCCATGACCCGAGAGGAAATCGACAAGCTCCGGGGGCGGCCCTCATCGGCCATTCTTAACCAATTGGTGCGCAGGCAGTTACTGCGAATTGACCGCCCGCCCGACAATCCCCGCCAGGTTCTCTACCACACCACCGGGCGGTTCCTGCATTTGCTGGGATTATCCAGTCTGCAGGATTTACCGCAGAGCCAGGATATAGACCGCCCCTGATAGTGAACATAAGATTCCTAGGTCAGGGATTCGCGGCTGTGCTGCTCAGTCGAGAGTGACCGGTTGACGCACAGCCGGTGCCGGGTTTCAATGGTGCGAATTCCTCCTTCCGAGAGTCCAGCCTCCACCCGCGGCGCTACCCCCGCCTCGCCCACATCGTTTGACACGTTAGCCATTCTCACGCTCTAGCTGGTGAAGCTCTCATGTCCCGGACCGAGGTCTTGGCTCAACTGCGCCGTTCATCCCCGGCCATTTTGCCCTCGATGCTGCTGTGCGATTTCGGCAACTTGAGGGCGGAAGTTGCGGCCCTGGAGCGTGCCGGCGCCGCCGCGCTGCACCTGGATGTGATGGACGGCCATTTTGTGCCGAACATGACCTACGGACTGACGCTGGTGGAAGCGTTCCGCTCGCTGACCTCCCTGCCGCTGGATGTTCACCTGATGATTTCCAATCCGGAGGAGTACCTGGAGCGGTACGTCCAGGCTGGGGCAGACATGATCAGCTTTCACGTTGAGGCGGTGGACGACCCGCGCCCGCTGCTGCAACAACTGCACGCCCTGGACTGCGTTGCTAGCGTAGCCTTGAACCCCGGCACGCCGCTGGACATGGTGGAAGGCAGCCTTGACCTGTGCGATGCCGTATTGGTAATGAGCGTGGAAGCGGGTTTTGGCGGCCAGGCCTTCCAGCCGGTCGCCTTGGAGAAGCTTCGCACGCTACGCAACCGCATGGGCGAGCAGCTGTTGCTGGAGGTCGATGGAGGTGTCAACCAGACCACGATCGCCGACTGCCGGGATGCCGGCGCCGATCTGCTGGTCATCGGATCGGGCATTTTTGGAGGGGACGATTATGAAACGCGAACTCGCCATCTGCGCCAACTAGTATCGGGCACCTCACCCGAGCCGTAATTACGATCCTTACCCGCCGCACCCCTCGCAGAAACTCCCAAGTGGGGGGAATGCGGCGATTGGCAGGCAGCCATGATTTGGATGCAACCTATGGTGCGAATTCTCCTTATCCGCCCCGGCTCCTGCGATTTCGACGAACAGCGTCGAATCCAGGGCACTCTCGATGTGCCGCTCACTGAACGCGGCGACGCTGAAGTTGCGCGCCAGATCGAAGAACTCCGGGGATACGACATCGAAGCCCTGTATTACTCCGACTGCCAGACTGCCCGCGAAACTGCGGAAATCATTGCCGAAGCGCTTGCCGTGAAGCTGAAAAAACTGGATAACATGCACAATCTGGACCATGGATTGTGGCAAGGAATGCGGATCGACGAGCTTCGACAGAAGCACCCGCGGTTGTACAAGCTGTGGCAAGAAGCCCCCGAGAACGTTTGCCCACCCAGCGGCGAAACCATCCAGGAGGCCCAGCAGCGAGTGCAAAACGTGCTCCGGCGGCTGATCAAGAAGCATAAGCGAGGCACGATTGGTCTCATCGTACCTGAACCCCTGGGGCGTCTCGTGCGCAGTCACCTCAGCCACACCGAATTGGGGGACTTGTGGACTGCGACGGAAGATCACGGACGCTGGGAAGTAATCGACGTAGAACCACAAGTCGTGAACTAACCGCTTTTTCTGGTTTTGCGCTCAAGCAGTGGTCGATCCTCATGGGAGGAACCTTCGCCAAACCGGCATCGGAGTCGCTGTAACTTTCTGACATAAACCTTTTCCCTGAAACGAAGTTGCCGTGCCCCCCGTAGTGGGTTCTCCCTGGGCTGGCTCTTCGCTCACGGACCAACCATCCCCGCCGCTAACCCGCTACCATGGTGCTCGGGGGGCAACGGTTCACCCTTGCCCCCCGTCACGAGCCAAGCAGCCCTGCAAGCGGCGGGCTATCCGAGCAGAGACTATGGCAAACGGCGAACTGGACCTGCAGGTTCACAACAATCTCAAGCGACCCAAGCGCGGCGTACCCGAGGGCCTCTGGCGGCGCTGCCCAGGATGCCAGGCCACCATCTTCCGGAAAGAAGCCGAAAAGCGGCTGGGCGTTTGTCCCGAGTGCGGATACCACTGGTACGTTTCCGCCCGCGAACGCATCGCCCAACTCCTCGACGAAGGCACCTTTGAGGAGTGGGACGCCGACTTGATGGCGACTGATCCGCTGAACTTCGTCGATAAGAAACCTTACCGCGACCGGGTCCGCGAAGAACAGCGCCGCACCGGGCTGCGCGACGCTGCCATCACCGGCACCGGCATGATTCGTGCCCGCCGCGTGGTCTTTGGCGTGACCGATAGCGCCTTCATCATGGGCAGCATGGGGGCGGTTGTGGGCGAGAAACTGACCCGCGCCGCCGAGCGTGCCCGCGAGCAAAGCCTGCCGCTGATTATCGTCAGCGGGTCTGGTGGAGGCGCCCGCATGCACGAAGGCATCCTGTCGCTGATGCAAATGGCGAAGGTGTCGGCGGCCCTGGCGCGGCTGGATGCCGCGGGTGGGCTGTTTATCTCGGTACTGACCAATCCCACCATGGGCGGTGTCGCGGCCAGCTTTGCCTCACTGGGCGATGTCATCCTGGCCGAGCCCAAGGCCCTAATCGGCTTCGCCGGCCCGCGCGTGATCAAAGCCGCCATGAAGATCGAATTGCCCAAGGGCTTTCAAACCAGCGAATTTCTGCTGGAACACGGTTTTGTGGATCGCGTGGTACCACGCGGCGAACTGAAAGCCGAAATCGCCCGCATCATCGACTACTGCGGCAAATAGTCCCGCCCCCCCGGCGCGAGCGTGCCTGAGCGCTCACGGCCTGCCCGGGCAACTACGGTTCCCAAGGCGGCCGTCCGCCCCGGTCAGTGAACCGCCTCATGCGGTCGATGGCATTCCAAATGCGCTCCAGCAGCATGGCCTCGGGCTGCTGAAACTGCCGATGTTCCAGCAGCACCCAGCGGAACCAATTCCAGGGCGTCATCAACAGACCGCTGGCATCGAACGCGGCCAGCAGTTGACGATCCTGTGAGGTCAACAACCGTACCTGCTCGTAAGCCGCCAGTCCCGCTTGCCATGTAGCCGTATCATCGCCGGCGATGCTTGCCAGCAGCCGCGCGATATCCGTAGCCGGATGATCGAGCCGCAGTGCCGCCAGATCGACCATGCCGGAAACCTGGTTGCCCTCGAACAGCACATGCGCCCGCCAAATGTCGCGCAAGGATGGCTGAAGATGGCCAAGAATTTGCACCGCCTGGTTGAGACGGGCGGCCACCAGGGGGGCTGCCACTTCAAACCCGGCCAGCCAGGCGTCCACTGCCGCCTCCCAGGCCGCTGGAATTCCAGCACGACGCCGACCTTGCAACTGCTGGATTCCTCGCCGCTGGATCTCGGTCAATAGACCACGCCGGCTCAATATGCCGGGAGACGTTCGCCCTTTCGCGTCGAACGATCGTGGACGCGATGCGACTTCGGACAGGCTTGGCGCAACCGGTTCGGCTTCGGTGAAGTCCGCCGCCGCCTGGTGGAAGCAGGCCAGCGCCGCCAGCGCCGATGCCACCCGGGCAGGACGCATTGGCCCCTGCAGATCGGCAGCGCCGGGAAGCCACGTTTCCAGCGACCAGAGTCGCCCGGACACGCGAACCCACGGCGTGCCAGCCTCCGTGGTCAGCATGCGAGGAAGGAATTGAACCCCGGCCTGCCGCACGTGGTCAATCACGCGGGCAATCCACGACAAGTGAGCCGGGGTAGGATGCTCCGGCGGCCAGCAACGCAGGCACAGGGTGGCCCCTTCGCATTCGATCTGCCAAAGTTGCGCGCCGCTCATCCCTCCGCCACCGGTCCAATGCCTCACGCGGCGTACTTGCTGCACGGCTGGAAACGCGGCCAGCGCAGCGGCTGGTTCGGACCCCCATTGGGCGTTCCTCTCGACCGAATCGTTCACGGCCCTGCGGTTCCTCAACGGTGCGAGGCAGAATGCGGTATCGCGGGCCCCACGCGCTTGCGGACACAACCATCAACAGGTGTCACCGCTCGCCGCTTGCTGCCGTCCCTTGGCCGCCAATGGCGGGTGCGGCGGCACGGCCCGCCTTCAGCATTCTTACGCCCAGCGGCAAGGCGCCAATATCGGGCTTGCCACGGTCGGCGGCCGCCAACGGGTCGGGCCAACCTTCCGGCAGCGGCACGCCGGCATCGACGGCGGGGCTACCCTGCCGCAGTTCGTAATTGGCTGGCTTACCGGGCACGATGGGCAGTTGCACGAATTGTGGATCGGCGATGATCGCGCCCGCCTCCACGCCAGGCTCGTACCGCGCGCGGCTGGCTTCATAAGCGGGCGATTTGCGGAATCGACCAAACACCTGGTCGATGGAAGCCTGAACCGAAGGGCAAAAGTAAAGATTGGCATCGCCTGCGATGTCGGCCTCGGCCGGCAAGACAGGAAACGCTGGCAATCGCGTCTGATGTACCAGGATGTTATTGAACACCCGGCGAGAGTAGCCTTCGCGCACCGCCTGGTACAACGCCATGTCGGCCGTGCGGGCCGGCGTGGCTGCAACAATCGTATTGTGATAGATGTTCATCGAGTTCCAGGGCGGGCTGCCGTGGTCGCCAATCACCTTGCCGTGGTTGATGCCCGGCAGAGCGCCGGCCTCGCGCGGACGCCCGGTCTGGACGGTCCCCCGCAGGTCGAACACGTTGCGGTAGATGAACACGGTGTCCTGTGTCTTCTCGTGCGGGCCGCCAAACGCCAGCGCCGTCAGACAGGCACCAAAGTGGTTCTGATACACGTGAATCTCCGGATCGTTCGGCAAGAGCCGGTACCGGTGATACATGGGGCTAAAATAAATGCCATCGTCCTGCAAGCCGTCGATCAGGCAATGATGCACCCGGACGTTGATACAGCCCAGGTACAGGCCGTCGTGAGCGTCCGTGAAGTCGCAATACGCAAATTCCCAATCGTCGTTCTGTGGCGTGGCATACACGGACGACTCCTGGCCGGCTTCGATCTCGATCAGCGCGTGCGTATTAAGCCGCGAAATGTTGCGGAACGGGCGGCCCGGATAATCGCGCTTACTGCCGTCGCCCCGGAACGTCCACGGTGCAACATTTCCATACAGCGCCGAACGGTAGAACTTGAACGGCCCGGTGCGGGCCGCCCGCAGCCCATACGTGCCGCAGTAGATGACCACGTTGTCCATTTCGATATGCCGGGCGTGGTCCAATGCGACGGTGGTGTAACCGCCGCCGCGGATCACGAGGTCTTTCAGGTGGACGTGCTCGGCCCCGTCCAGCAGCAGGGGCGTCGCGCGGTGCGGCGTGAGAATCAGCGGCACCTGGCGGGGATCAGTCGGGCCGCGATAGTTGGGGATGGGATCAGGCAGGTTGGTGTGCGCCAAACGGCAGTAAATGTAGCCGCTTTCGCGGTCGTACCATACGCCCGGCCCGCAATACAGCGGGTCGATGTCCTGCTGGTTGTCGCCCTGGGGCTTGGCCGTGCTGACCAGTTCGTTGGGCGACCTAAGGTCCTGCGGGTGGTAGTAGGTTTGCAGCCCGATCATCGAGTCGCCAAAGCTGCCCAGCACGTGCCGCAGGTTGGGATAGCGGCGGCGCGAACGATACTCGCCCATGGTCGAGCCTGCGACGGGTTCCCAGCATTCGGCTGGCCGCTCGGTAAACTCGCGCAGCGAGCCATCCAGGATGGCCAACTCGCCGGGATACGAACGGATCGTAATCGGGGCATCCGCCCTGCCCTGGTGACTGATCACGGGCCGCTCGTAATAGACGCCGCCGCGCAGGTACAGGGTATCGCCAGGCCGCAGCGCTTCCAGCCCTCGGGCGATGGTTTGAAAAGGCGCCTCGCGGGTGCCCGCGGCCGTATCGTCGCCCCGGGCTGCATCGACAAAGTAGCCCGGCCCCTTCTCCATTTCCCGATCCACGGGTTGAGGCAGTGGGCGTAGCGGCGGATGCGACAGTTCGGCAGCAGTTGCCAGGCCTCCACTGGCGGTCCAGGTACTCAAGGCCACGATGGCGGTTGCTACCCAGGTGAATGGCCGCAGGCGGCGGCTGGAAGGTGCGTGCCGTGGAGACCGGCAGTTCCAAATGCCATGAAGGTTGGGCAACAGATCGACGGCGCGGCGTGGCATGCGTTCTCCCCTTGTTGTTGAGCCGGTGTCCCCCCACTACCGATCGACGGCTTCACAGGCCGGTGCCCAACGACCGTCGCCCCGAATCTGCAACATGCCCTTTGCAACATGCCCAAGTTGGCCTTCCGGGCCAGGGTGCGGGCACGTTCGGATCGCCCGCGCTATCATCCTTGAGTGCAACGGCTGATGCAACACATTAGCCGCTTGGCGTTGGGCGTGCCGGTCAGTCGTCGCGCACGCGCGACAACATCACCCAGGCGAAGATGCCGCTTCCCACGATCAGCGCGATGAACAGGATCAACTCGAGTCGTTCGACCCAGGCGGATTTACCCAGCAGCACGTCGATGCCCAACACCGCCGGCACGGCCACGGCCAGGAAGCCGCCCAGCCGCACGAGCCATTCAACGCGTTCGCGGGTCCGTGCCTGAAGGTAGTGACTGAGTTCTTCAGCCTGGTCGTTCACTTCGTTCAGCAAGGTGCGCGTTTCGAACGTTTCCTGCCAGGTTCTCCACAGTTGCATACCGCGTTCGCGGTTGGTGATCTGGCTGAACCAGCACTGGTTCTTGAACATCAGCAGGTCTTTCCGCACGCGGCGCAAGGTCTTTCGGCTCTGCGGATCGTCTTGGGTCAGCGCGGGAATGTCCGACAGTCGCTCGAACAGGCCCAGTAGCGTGTTCCGCTGCAGCGAGGCCAGCAGAAAGATGTCGAAGTAATACGTGCCGTGATAGAGGCCCAGGTATTGCTCGTGGAAGCGGTCGGTATTGAACACGACCAGGCCGCCGCCGTCCTTGGTGAAGCATTGCCAGCGCTGCCGCAGCCAAGCCGTTGAAGCCGATTCGATCTCGCTGGGGCCACCAGGACCATCGACGGCGTTGCTGAACGGAATCACGCTGTGGATTTTCAGGTTCGTGCGGCAGAGCTTGTCATCCATCGGCCGTGTTTCCTGGTCGATGCAACTGAACCAATAGACCAGCATCCGGTCGTCGTGGATCGGCCGGACCGGCAGGGCGGCCGCCGCGGCACTGGTCGGGATCGCCGCACCGCCGGCGCTTCCTGCCCGGCCTTTTGCCTCACCGCGCCGCCATTGGTCATAGGCGTTTTCAACGGTTGCGGCCTCCACCGGCGACTTCAGCGGGTTGCCGGTAGAGGTCGTTGAGAACTCATCGAGCAGGTAGGCCAACAACTGCGGCACGGTGTAGGAGTTGCTGCCGTGGATCAGCTCCGGCATTTGGTAACCGGCAAACAGCGGCGCGATCATGCGCAATTGGCGCGTGGCCCTCATCTGATCGACATACGATGTGTAGGGCGGTTCCATCGTCCAATGCAGCAGCAGGAAGCCCACGCCGTAATGGAACAGAATCAATTCCGCGCGGTTCAGCGCCATGTGATACTGCTGCGGCAAGTCCTGGTCGCGATCCATGCAGGAGACGATCAAACGCAGCGGCTCACCGGGTTCCACCCCCAGGTGCGCAAGGTCGAACTCGTAGTGGCGGCACGTTACCAGTTGGGCCTGCTCCCCAGCGGGCGCGAACAGCGAGGGAAACAGAAACCGCCGCGCATAAGGCATGAAGTATTCCGTACGCTCGACGTCCTCGGGCCGCTCCAGCGAATACCCCCGGCGGTGCCAGCGGCCGCGCCGCGCGTGGTCGCGTTCGAACTGTTCTTTCTGGCCGGCCGGGCAGGCGAACGGCAACACCAGCATCGAATAGCCGTTGACCAACTGCAGCGACCGGATTGCCGGTCGCGAAATCCCGTCGGCGGCCAGCTCCAGTTCCAGCTCACACCCAGTGCGGGGGCAAGTCACCAGGCCATCCTGGGCAGAGGCCAGCAGTTCAGCAGACAGCTCGAAGGCGCAGGCTGGGCAGCGATGGGCCGGATGGACGGATTCGACTTCCTGGTGCGACGTAGCCGTGTCGCTCATGACTTGTTTCCCCTTTCGCTTCAGCCGCGCACCGGTCTGGTTGGACCACCTGGCGCCCGAAAGCGTATCATTCCTATACGTCCAAGGAACATTCTTGTACAAACGCCACTATTTGAAGTACTCGCACCCAAGCGGCCGCCGGTTGATCCATTTCCGACTCGGCTTGTCACCGCAAGCTGAGAACGGAGCCATGCCCCCCCGGGAACGTCGGGATATTACTCGTCGGCCGCCCCCTAAAAGTATTCCATCCTCCATGCCAGACGCGACCCCATTCCCCGAGGTTCCGGGGGTATCGCTTGCCGAGGCGGCGGCGCCCATCTTGTTAGCTGCAACCCGGCATCCATCCGTGGAGCCGTTCCTGGCGGCTGCCTTGGAATCGGTAGCCGCGCACCTGGACGCCACCGCGGCCGTGGTGATGATCCAACAAGGCGGCGAATGGCAATCGCTGGTGCCAGGCAAGCGGGAACACCTCCCGCCCTTTACCGTGCTGGCCGATGCCCTGGACCGCGAAGGCCCTGCCCGCGAAGGCGACTGGTGGGCCTGCTCTCTGCGCAAACGCACGGGGCAAGCCGACGTGCTGGCCCTAGCCGGCCTGCCGGCAGAGAAAGAAATCGCAGCCGCTACCCTGGCAAGCACGCTCGGCGAAGCGCTGATGCACGTGCGCCAAGACGAAGCCACCGCGATGCGGACCCAGCGGCTGGAAGCGATCCTGGAGATCGCCGGCCGCTGGAACCAGACCCACGAAATGGAACCCCTGCTGATCCAAATGGCCGAGGCCGCCACGCGGTTGCTGGAAGCCGACCGGGCCAGCATCTTCCTCTGGGACAAACCCAACCGCACCCTGGTAGGCCGGCCGGCACTGGGCGTGGAAGGCGGCGAACTGCGGATTCCCGACAATACCGGGGTCGTGGGACAAGTGGTGCAGACTGGCCAGCGCCAACGAGTGGACCGGATGCTGGGCCAGGAGCAGATTGACCGCCGCGTTGATTCCAAGCTCGGCTACCAGACGCAAACCCTGGTCTGTGTTCCGCTGGTGGGATCGGCCGGGCAGCGGTTGGGCGCCTTCGAAGTACTCAACAAACACAACGGCAACTTCACCCCGCAGGATGAAGAAGCCCTGGTCGAGTTGGCAGCACATGCGGCCATCGCCCTGGAAAATACCCAAGAACTACAGCGGCTGCTGGAAGCCCGGCGGCACATGTCCGACCAGGCGGCCCAGTCGGTACAAATGATCGGCGAAAGCCCGGCCATTCGCGCGCTCCGCTCGACGATTGCCCGGGTAGCTCCGACGGAACTGGCCGTATTGATCACCGGCGAGAACGGCACCGGCAAGGAAGTGGTAAGCCGGATGGTCCATTACCTTTCCCATCGCCGCGACGAGCCATTCATTGCGGTCAATTGTGCGGCCATCCCGGAAA
Source organism: uncultured Pirellulales bacterium (assembly GCA_964511065.1). GTDB lineage: Bacteria > Planctomycetota > Planctomycetia > Pirellulales > S012-138 > CALBRZ01. The sequence goes on from CAZEEG010000062.1 coordinate 14,342, forward strand.
ACCTGCTGGAGAGCGAACTGTTCGGCCACGAGAAGGGGGCCTTCACCGGTGCCGATGAAATGCGGCGCGGCAAGTTTGAACTGGCGGCTGGCGGCACGCTGTTTCTCGACGAAATCGGCGACATGAGCCCCGGCGGTCAGGCCAAGCTGCTCCGCGTGCTGGAAGAGAAAGTGGTAGTCCGGGTAGGCGGAGCGGCCACGATCCACACCGATGCCCGGGTCATCGCCGCCACGAACCAGGACCTGCTGCAAATGGTGCGGGAGAAGAAATTCCGCGAGGACCTGTACTTCCGGCTGAACGTGGTGAACCTGGAACTGCCGCCGCTGCGCGAACGCAGCGAAGATGTGATGCTGCTGGCTGAGCATTTCCTTAACGATTTTTGCCGCAAGGCTCGGCGGCCTGTTCCGCAGTTCTCGGCCGATGCCCGAAAGCGGATGCAGTCCCACAATTGGCCGGGCAACGTGCGGGAACTGCGCAACGTGTGCGAACGCCTGGCGTACTTGTTCCAAGGCGAGACGATCGAGGCCGACGACCTTTCGCTGGTGCAATCGACCTCAGAGGCCGCGCCGCCGTGGATGGCATGCAACCTCACGTTCAATGATGCCACCATGCGGTTTCAGCAGGCTTATATCCAACGCATGATTAAGCAGTGCGGCGGGAATATGTCGGAAGCCGCCGCCCGACTGGGCATGCACCGCTCGAACTTGTACCGCAAGATGCGATCGCTGGAGCTGGAGATCGAAGGGAGCGGATAAGGCCCCCCCTGCTCCTTTCATCGCTCCCCAGCCCCCCGCCAGAAAAAAAACACCGGGCCGCCCCCGCTCTGCTTCAAGGAGGGACGGCCCGGTGGACAAGTCTCGATCGGCACCAGGTTTGATCGGCAATCCTGTTGATGGGTACCGCCGTTCAGCGGCACTGCCGCCATCAACCGCGGTCCGTGCTAGTTGCAGCAGCCACCGCCGTAAACCGGAACCTGGCAGGTCACCGTGGTGGGCACCATCCGGCATACGCGGACATTGATCGTCCGCTCTTCCGTATACGGCACCATCACGGTATAGGTCTGCACCTGCTCTTCGGCAACCTGCTTGAGCGTGGTGACCTGGCGGGTGCGGGTCCGCTGCTCAGGCTGGTACACGGTGTACTGCACCTCGCGCTGCTGCACTTCGCTCGTCATCTCGCAGACATCGACGGTGCGGGTCCGGGTCTCCGGACGGCAAACCGTCACCTGGTACTCGTAAGGCTGCTCCACCGTCTGATATTCAACCACGTTCACCGTGCGGGTGCGGGTCTCCGGACGGCAAACCGTCACCTGGTACTCGTAAGGCTGCTCTTCAACCTGGTAGCTGACCACGTCCACCGTGCGGGTACGGGTTTCCGGACGGCAAACCGTCACTTGATACTCGTACGGCTGTTGAACCTGCTGGTAGCTGACCAGATTCACGGTTTGCGTACGCGTTTCGGGACGGCAAACCGTCACCTGGTACTCGTAAGGCTGCTCCACCGTCTGGTAATCGACCACGTTGACGGTGCGGGTCCGGGTCTCCGGACGGCAGACCGTGACGTTGTACTGGTACTGCTCTTGAACGTGCTGATACCGCCAAACGTTCACGTTGATCACCTGCTGCACCATGTTGTTGACCCAAACGCGGCAACCACCGCCCCAGCAGGATCCGCAACCGCCACAACCCCGATACCCGCAGTGCGAGCCTTGCGCCCAGTAGCCCTGGTTCACACATACGGTGCGTTGTTCCGTGGTTTGGACGGGCACGCAGCGGGTGCGGACGGCTTGCCGGGTTTCGACCTGCGGCACCAACACCGTGTATTGCTGCTCAACCTGCCGCGTGACCGGCTTTTGCACGTGCCGCACGCCTTGCCGCGTTTCAGTCTGCGGCACCAGCACCGTGTACTGCTGCTCAACCTGGCGAACGACCGGCTGGCATACGATGCGGGTTCCCTGCCGCGTTTCCGTCTGTGGCACCAGCACCGTGTACTGCTGTTCGACTTGCCGCGTGACCGGCTTTTGCACGTGCCGCACGCCTTGCCGCGTTTCAGTCTGCGGCACCAGCACCGTGTACTGCTGCTCAACCTGGCGAACGACCGGCTGGCATACGATGCGGGTTCCCTGCCGCGTTTCCGTCTGTGGCACCAGCACCGTGTACTGCTGCTCAACCTGGCGAACGACCGGCTTGGCAACCGTGTAATCGACCGTTTTGGACATGGTCTGGGGAACCATCACCGTGTACGTCTCGCTGACTTCCCGCGTCTCCGGAACACAGCGCATCACCGTCACCGTGCGTTCGCGCTGCTCGGGCCGGTAACGGGTGACCTGGACGGTGCGTTGCTCCCACACGTACTGCGGGACGAGGACCGTCCTTTCAACGGTCTGGTACACCGGGCCGCAGTACGCTGGCCCGCCGTGGTAGCAACCGCCGCGACACGCGGCGTGCCTGCCCGCTTCGGCCGTATTGGTCAACGGGACCGCCGCCAGTAACAAGATCCATGCATAGCGGTGCATTCTGAACTCCTTCTTCCACCAAGCGTTTCCTAGGGGTACCCGTACACGCTGAACTCCGACCGCCAGCCGCAACGGCATCTGCCTCCCGGGCGTTTGTGTTGACCGGGGGGCAAGCAATGCCGCCACCTGCAAGCTGGGCTGAATATAACAGTGTCAATGGATATGTAAACTAAATAGACGTCAAAGACCGGAACACTCTCGCAGACCCGTAACTTGTGACAACTGGGATATTTAACCGCCTCCCATGGGGATAAGGATCAATTCCACCTGCGGGAACTTGCAGCGGTATAGCGGCTGGGTGGTCCTGCCGCTGGCGGGGCAAATGCCATGCCTGCGCAAGCAGCTTTCAAGGCGGCACCTCCGCCTAAGTCGTGTGTGACCCCGGTGATAGCACCGTGTGCGCCACCGCTGCGCAGCAGCTAACCCCGCCGCCAAATCAACCCCAAAGCCCCCACTGTATTGCCGTTAAAGCGCAGCAAGTTGCGAGAAAACGCCAGCGGGAGGAATAAGGCGAAATGCGAGGAATTTAAGAAATTGAGAGAACGCCTAGGATGTGCCAGCATCACCATGGGCTGGAAGGCAGGCGATCCCAACGAAGCGGGAATGGTTCGAGCGCAGCCGCAAATTCCCACACCCAGGTGGCTGCCAGAGCGACAGCTTGGCCGGAGAAAGCCCGGTCCCGCGGCAACTCGTCGTGGCAACTCGTCGCGCCGATACTCCCGTATTGCATGCCTCTGCACGCGCGTACATCACGGCTGGGGCCCAAGAGCCAGCGCAGAAGGACCAAGGCCAGCACAACCCAGCGCCGCGCGGATCAGGCGCTAAGCAGATGTTGGGGGGGCTTCCGAGCTCCCCCCGGCATTGCCGCTTGGACGGTTCGCGGCGAGGGGGGCTTTACGGTTCCAGTCCCAACCGCTTCATCTTCTTGTAGAGCGTTGTGCGGTTAATGCCCAACGCATCGGCCGTAAGGCTGCGGTTCCAGCCATGGGCTTCCAGAACTTCGCGGATGATTCGCCGCTCAGGCTCGGCCAGCGCTTCACGCAGCGTGCGTTTTCCGGCCGCAACGGGCGCTGCTGTCCGCTCTGAGGACAGCGAAACCGGCAGGTCGTCCACCAGCACCACATCCCCCTTGCCCAGCAGCACGGCCCGTTCGACCACGTTCTGCAGTTCGCGCACGTTGCCCGGCCACCGGTAGCGCTGCAGAGCCGCGATGGCGTCTTCACTGAAGTCGCGCACGAGCTTGCCCGACTCCTCACACACCTTTTGGAGGAAGTGCCGGGCCAACAGGGGAATATCGGAGATGCGGTCGCGCAGCGGCGGCAGTTCGATATTGATGACGTTGATGCGGTAGTACAGGTCCTGCCGGAACTTGCCTTCTGCCACCCGCTCGGCGAGGTTCTCGTTCGTAGCCAGGATGGCCCGAGTGTCGACGTGGAACGTCTCGGTGCCGCCCACCTGTTCAAACTCGAACTCCTGCAGCACGCGGAGCAGTTTCACCTGCAGGCCGGGGCTGGCCGTACCGATCTCGTCGAGAAAGATCGTACCGCCATCAGCCTGTTTGAACTTGCCGATCTTGTCGACCGTAGCTCCAGTGAACGAGCCCGCCACGTGCCCAAACAGTTCGCTCTCCAACAGGTTCTCGGGCAGTGCCCCGCAGGCGACTTCGATGAACGGCTTATCGCGGCGGGTGCTTTGCCGGTGGATGGCCCTGGCAATCAGGGACTTGCCGGTGCCGCTTTCGCCGGTAATCAGCACCGTGGCCCGGGTATCGGCAATGCTTTCGACCAGGTCGTACACGCGCCGCATACGGCTGTCCTGGCCGACGATGTTTTCCAGTCCGAACCGCAGGTCGAGTTGCGCTTTGAGATTGCGGTTCTCGGCCAGCACTTCGCGCCGGTTGAGCGCCCGCTGAATGGACATTTCCAGTTCGTCGTCAATCAGCGGTTTGGTGAGAAAATCGAACGCACCAGCCCGGATGGCTTCGACGGCCGTTTCCACGGTACCGTAACCCGTGATGAGGACGACCTCGCTTTCGGGCGCCGTGCGCTGGCAATGCTGCAGCACTTGGAATCCTTCGCCGTCGCCCAGGCGAATGTCGGTCAGCACCACGTCGTAGGTTTTCTTGTCGACCAGAGCCAGGGCCTGGGCAACGCTATGGGCCGTATCGACCTGGTGCCCCTGCTCGCGCAGCCAGTCGGCCATCGACTCGCACAGGTGACGGTCGTCGTCGACCAGCAGCAGCATCCCCTTCTTCATCGCATGGTTCCTTAGGCGTCGGCAGGCGACGGTTATCTGTCGGATGGAGCCAGGCATCGCAGCGCGCCACGTGCGCGGACCCGCGGAACGCATTCCACGGCCACGCAGGCGCTGACGGGCAAGCCGGCGGCGTGCGACATCCAAGCGGCGGGGAGAAACCTGCTGGCTGTCGAAGTTTATCTACGTCACGGGTTGCCCAGCGTCAACGCAGCGCAGCATGCATCACCTGGCCAGCCAACGAGGGGATCGCCCCGGATCATCCGCACCACCGTTACAGCCCGACGGCGGCACCCCCGCCAGGGCGGCATCGGCGGCTACTAGCGGCAAAAGCGGATCAAGTGCCGGAGGGCTGGCTGGGCTGCCGATCGCGGATAGCGGCCAGAAACCGCAAGAGAAAATCCGGATCGGCCAGTCGCTGCTGCAGATCCTCCGATAACCCCTGCACTAGCGTTGCCAGTTCGCGTTGCAGCTCCTGGTGCGATAACGTGCTGCCGGTGCCCAGGGCCGGCAGCCTCTGCCTCCAGCGGAGGTCGGAAAGCAGTTCGTAGCGGAGATGGTCGAAGACATCCATCGCACTGGGGGTTTCAATGCCCACGGCCAGTGATAGGGCGGCCTCGCCGGCTTGGGCCACGTGCCAGTAACCTGCCGGGATGTAGAGCCAGTCACCCGCCTCAAGCTGGCATTTCATCAGCGGAGAGATTTCGCGCTCCAGTTGCATGTCGCGCGGCATCGTCTCCTCCAGCGGCCAGGGGTTTACCGTGTTTTTCCGCAGCGAATACTGCTTGCTCCCGGCCGTTTGCACGATGAACACATCCTCAGCGTCATAATGCCAGCCAAAACCGTGCTGCCGCTCGGGCGTGCAATACAGATGAATGTTGACGCCGCCGCAAAACAGTTCCTCGAACTCTCGGGCAGCATCGGCCAGGGGCGGATAAAACCGCTCGGCATGGCGAATGGCGATCGTGTAGCCTTCAGCGTGCAACTGCCTGGCCAGCGGGTAGGTGAGCCGTTCCTCGCCCGGCCATAACCGCCCGGACCGCGCCACCAATACGTCGGCCTCGGGATGGGCCAGGATGGCTTCGACGGTTTCCCAGCTTCCCCAGTGCAGCCATGGTCCCTGTACGCCGCGCCGGGCAAGCGGCTGATACCGAAAGATTTGCCGGATGAATTCCGCTTGCGGAAACCCGTCGAGCAGTTGCTGAAAATACATCGTTGCGGATCAACCCCGGGGGAGCGTCAGTTATCCAAACGCCGATCCGGCGATTGCCGGGCGGCAGCGGGTTTCATTGGGTTTCACGATCGTTTTCAAGACACCATCCATACGCAACCAAGCGGCCGGTGGAACCGGCCCGACACAATTTCTTCGCGCCCCCCAATCGCGGCCGTTGGAATCGGCCCTACTTTCCTCCGGTAACGTCGATGAACGTGCCGGTGGAAAACGAGGCTTCGTCGGAAAGCAACCACAAGATGGCCTGGGCGACTTCCTCGGCCGTTCCGCCGCGGCGCATCGGTACGAACTGCTTGACGCGCTCCACGCGGTTCGGTTCGCCGCCGGCGGCGTGAATGTCGGTGTAGATGAAACCCGGCCGCACTCCGTTCACCCGAATCCCCTCTTGGGCCACCTCTTGAGCCAGCCCCAGCGTGAAGCTATCGATCGCCCCCTTAGACGCGGCATAGTCGACGTACTCGCCGGGGGATCCGGTTCGGGCCGCGATCGACGACACGTTGACGATTGCGCCCCCCTGCCCTCCGTGCCTTGGGGACATGCGCCGCACCGCTTCCCGGGCACACAGGAAATAGCTGGTGACGTTTGTGGTCAGGATGCGGTTGATCCGCTCGGCGTCCATCTCCTCCACGCGCATCTGGTGCTCCAGGATGCCTGCGTTGTTGACCAGCGCCGAGAGCCTGCCGAGTTGTTCGTCGATGGCTGTAAACAGGCGGCCGACTTCGGTTTCGCGCGCCACATCGGCCTGCACAGCGATGGCGCGGCCGCCCTGTGCCTCGATTTGGTCGACCACGGCCTGGGCCGCTGCGGCGTTGCTGTGGTAGTTGACACACACCGCGTAGCCCCGCTGCGCGGCAAGCCTCGCCGTTGCGGCGCCAATTCCGCGGCTTCCACCTGTCACCAGCAACACCTGTTCGCTCATGCGGTACCTCATTGGTTCAAGGTGAACAACCGATCGTGGCTGCAATGTTCATGGTACCGGCGCGGTGGCAGGCAAATGCCAACCTCCCGCGGACCGGGCATTCCGGTCGCCGCGCGCACAGCAGCACCGGGGGCTGTTATGCGGCGGTCGCCCCGTATAATACACCCGGCCTTGCACGGTTGGCAGGCGAACTGCCTCCCGCGACCTTGTTTCGTGACCGACGTCCACCGCCGATGATGCAACAGCCCCCGCGCTACACTCCGGTGCCAGAAGCCAAGACGTTCCGGCCCCCGCAGGCGGGCGATGTGATCGTGTCGCCCTCGGGAAAGCGCTTTTTCCTGGGCTCGCCGATCGGCCGGGGTTATTACGGTGCCGTTTACGAATGCACCGACGAATGGGGCAATTACCAGGTGGCCAAGGTGATCGTCCCTCAGCAGCGCACCTATTCGCAGGTGCAGGCCGACTGGTACCGCGAGTTCACCAACCTTACGCAGTTCCGGCACCCTAATATCACCTACGTGTACGACGCTTTCGAGTACGGCGACACGTTCTACCTGGTGCTCGAACGCTGCCCGCACTCGCTGCAGGAATTTTTGCGTTGGGAAGGCATCGACCGCGAGCGCTGGCTGCCGTTTGTGGCTAGCGACGTGCTCCAGGCCCTGGACTATCTGCACGGGGCCGGCTACGTCCACAAGGACCTGCATCCGGGCAATGTCTACCTGTCGCCGCGTCACGACGACAACGCCCCCGGAACCCGAGGCTGGACTTTCAAGCTGGGCGACCTGGGCATCAGCAAGCCGGAGTTCGAAGTCGCCTACGACACCGTGTTCGCCCAATGGATGCTGCCGCCGGAGTTTCTCGACCCGCAGCTAGGCGTGCTCGATCGCCGGGTGGACATCTACCACGCCGGCCTGTTGCTGTTGCGGCTGTTATCGGCCAACGACCTGCAATTCAGCCGGGAAGAAATCATTGCCGGACGGCCGCGGATGTATGCGGAGTCGCTGCCATCGCCCTATGCGCAGCCGATTGCCCGGGCCTTGCGCCGCCGGGTATGGCACCGCACGGCCACGGCGCTGGAATTTTGGCGAGAGCTATGCGCCGCTGACCGGCCCCACATGCCGTAGCGGCCCCCCCCGATCACACCTGTTAGCGATCACGTGCGCCAGGCTGTGCGTGCCGATGCGCTGCCCGGTTGGCAGCAGCGGTCCATATAATGAAACAGGCAGATCTTTTTACCACCTCTGCCACCCGCAGATCGCTACGGGTGACTGGACCGGAACGGGCTATTCCCGCTCGGAGAAATGATCGGAACCGCAGATGGCAAACTTTCCGCCCCGCAACATCAAGATGCCCAAGTCGCTGGATACCTACATCCACGAGGCCGCCGAGCAGCTTTCGGCCTTCGAACAGACACAGGTCCGCGTGGGACTCATCGGGCGCAGCGGCACCGGCAAGTCTTCGCTCATCAATGCCATGGTCGGCGAAACCTTGGCCCAGGTAGGCGTGGTGGAAACTACCATGAAGCCCCAGGAGTACGAATACAACGGGCTGATCCTGGTCGATTTACCTGGATGCGGAACACCCAAGTTTCCGGCCAAGACATACGCCAGCAGCATGCACTTGGAATCGTACGATGCGCTCATTCTGGTGGTGAGCGACCGCTGGTTTGAGGACGACGCCGCGCTCCTGGACCAGATCATCCAGGAGCTTCGGGTGCCATATTTCATCGTGCGCACCAAGTTCGACCTGGCGGTCCAGGACGGCCATTTCGATCACGGTTTCACCGAGGAGGAAGTACGCGCCAAGATCGAAAACAACCTGCGAAGCTATCTCGGGGACGCTGCGATCGACAAGCTGTACCTGGTATCCGCGCGGTTCCCTGCCAGGTACGATCTGCCCAGGTTGTTGGAGGACGTTTGCGCGTGCCTGGAGGGCATGAAACGCGAACGGCTAGAAGCCGTGTTGGCTGCCTGGACCCCACAGGGCCTGGAGCGAAAACTGCGGGTTGGCAAACACATCGTGCATTGGCATGCCATCATGGCCGCGGCCAATGGTATGAATCCGATCCCGGGACTGGACATCTCGGTTGATCTCAGCATCCTGGTGGCAATGGTCAACAAGATCAAAGCGATCTATCACATTCACGATCAGCCGTCCGTCGATGCAACCTCGCTGAGGAACAAGGCACTCGCCGGGCGTGCGGCCACGCTGGCGGCCAAGTACGGAACGCCGATCGCCGTCGAAGGTGTCATGCGCCAGTTCGCCAAACGAGAAGCCGGCAAGACCGTCGCCAAGTGGTTCCCGGTCGTGGGACAGATCGTAGCCGGATCGCTGGGCTATCTTTTGACCTACCGCCTGGGCATCCAAGTCCTGGAGGATTATCACCTACTGGCCCAGCAGATCATCTCAACGGTGAAAGCCTCCGGCCCAGATCAGAGTGCGAAATAGCTGCAGGACGGCTTGAAGCAGGTGCGGTTGCCACGGCCCAGGTAGCAATGAACATGCTCGACCCTACACGGCTTACGGCCGATATTGCCCTGACCCTGGCGTTGCCGGCGCTGGCCCTGCGGCTATCGCCTGGGGGCGAATCGTCCGCCTGGGCCTGGAGGCTCTGGTCAGCGGCGTATGCCGTGTATGTGCTGCACGTGGCTGCCGCGTTTCACTTTGTCCACGGCTGGAGCCATGCGGCGGCATTCGACCATGCGGTGAAGCGGACGTCCGAGGTCGTCGGCGTGGCCACCGGCGTGGGCATCTGGATCAATTACGGTTTCACCCTGGTCTGGTTGGCCGACGTGCTGCTGTGGCGCGTGGATCTGCAGGTAGCCCAGCATACAGACTGGGGGCGGCCCAGGTGGATCGCCATGTTGCGCGCGCCGGTGATCAGGGCAGCCTGGATCGCGTTCTTTCTGTTCATGACTTACAATGCCACGCTGGTCTTCGAGGGCGGCGCTACGCGTGCCTACTTTGCGGCCCTGTTTGCCGCGGTGACCATCTATGTGGTTATGCGGCGCGTCAAGACGGCCTGAAACTCCCGGCCGAACCAAACGATCTGCTTGCACATGCCCTGCCGCCAAGCAAAGATCAGGGCACGTCTCTCGTGGGCACTATGCCGGCTGCCATCGTGACGTTGGGGCAGCGTGTGCGCAACCTCTTCGCACTGCCGCCCTCCTGGCACTGCCGCCGGCCATTCATCACTTCCATCTCATCTCAATGCATGCGGAGGCTGGTAGACGCATGGCATATCACTACATGTCGGGCTTGCTCGTACGGCCGGGCGAAGAATCAACGTATGGGCATCTGCAAGGCGGGGCGACCACCGATCCCGGGGCCAAGTGCCAGGTTTGCCATCGGCCGCTACTGCGCATCTGGCAGTTGGATTGCAGCGATCCGCGCCTGGTCAAGGCAAGCCCCCAGGAGCCTGCCTATGCCGGCCTGACCACCTTGCCGTTGTATTACTGCTGGCGGTGTGGCGGCGAGTATGCGTACCAGGTCAAGGCCGACGGCACGATCGAAATGCTGGACAGCAAGGTGTGGAACCAACCGCCAGGAGACGATTTTCCGTACCCGAACTACCCCAGCCATTTCCCGCAACGGCCGATCCGGCTGTATCGGCCCGACGAGTTACCGGAGGTGGTGTGGAAGTATGTCAACGACGATCCGGATGATATTGGAGAGCCCATTCCGCCACAGGACGCCCAGTTGCTGTCTGACTTCTTCGGCCACAAGATCAAGATTCCGTTTCATGTCTGGTGGCATCAGTTGGGCGGGATACCGGCCCTGGCCCAGGGCAAAGAAGAGCACGTTTGTCCCAATCCAGCCTGCCCCCGCACCGCTGAACAGAAGAAAACCGAGCCGATGAAGATTCTGGCGGCCATCCCCAACGACCCGCCGAGCGGTTTGCCGATGATTGAATCCGTGGAGACCGTTGAGGAGGGCAACGGCCATTTCAACCGCTGGGTGCAAGCTGTTTTCCACGTGTGCGACGCCTGCTTTACCGTGCATGCCTGCAACCGGTGCGATTAAACCGTGCCAATCAATCGCCGGGCATCGCTGATGCGGCAGCACCCGCGCTGGGGTAACTGAGGGCAATTCATTCCCGGCGGAATGTCGGGCTGCGGGCTGAGTACAAGGCAGGGGGCATAGCTGGTGTTTGAGAAAATTGCGATCAGCGCTCTTGAATCGCGCGGGGTTCCAGTGCAGAATCGAGCCATGGCAGTCAACGCGATCTACTATGCGTTTTGGTTTTACTTTAACCCTCCCGGCCCCGGGCTTGGAGGAGGTCGCTGAGTCTGCCTCCCGCACTGATGCAAAATCCAGCCCCGAGGCCCGGTGAGGACCTCGGGGCTTTTTTTGTTGCAACCGGTGAGATTTTCCGTTGAGTATCACCGTCACCCCGCCGGAACGACCACGCCCTGCCGCCGCAAGCGGCCGGCCGTCGATTCCCCCGCCCTGTTTCCAGGAGCCCCACGCCATGATCGTCGTGATGAACAAAGGTGCCTCGCAAGAAGAACTGAACCACGTGGTGGATCGCGTGGCCAGTTTCGGATTGAAACCTCACGTGATCAAAGGCACCGAACGAACGGTTGTGGCAGCCATCGGCGAGAAGCGCGAAGGGCAAAAAGACGCCCTGGAAACCTGTGCCGGCGTGAACCAGGTGTTGCCGATCCTGGCTCCTTACAAGGTGGCCAGCCGCGAAGTGAAAACCGAACCCACCGTGGTCGCCGCCGGCAGCCTGACCGTGGGTGGCGGGCAGGTGGGGGTGATTGCCGGACCCTGCTCCGTGGAAAGCGAAGAACAGCTCCTGGCCACCGCCGAGGCCGTTCGCGCCGCCGGCGCCACGGCACTGCGGGGCGGCGCCTTCAAACCCCGCACCAGTCCCTACAGCTTCCAGGGGTTGAAGGAAGAAGGGCTGAAGCTGCTGGCCGCCGCCCGCGAGGCTACCGGCCTGGCCATCGTCACCGAGGTGGTCGCCACCGAGGATGTGGAACTGGTGGCCGAGTACGCCGACGTTCTGCAGATCGGCGCCCGCAACATGCAAAACTACCGCCTGCTGGCGGCGGCGGGCGAGACACGCCGGCCCGTGCTGCTGAAGCGCGGCCCCAGCGCCACCATGGACGAACTGCTGCTGGCTGCCGAGTACATTCTCGATGCCGGCAACCCCAACGTGATGCTGTGCGAGCGCGGCATCCGAACGTACGAATCGCACACGCGGTTCACGCTGCCGCTGGCCTCGGTGCCGTACCTGCACGCCAAGACGCACCTGCCGGTGGTGGTCGATCCGAGCCACGGCACCGGCCATACGTACCTGATCCCCGACATGATCGCGGCCAGCGTGGCAGCGGGTGCCGATGGTCTGATTCTTGAAGTGCACCCCAATCCCGAAACGGCCCTCAGCGACGGCTACCAGTCGCTCACCTTCCAGCAGTTCGCGGCAGCGATGGAAACCGCCCGCCGTGTGGCCGATGCCGTGGGCCGCGCGTTAGGCAGCACGGCCACCGCCATGGCGTAAGGGCCAGCGCAGCCGTTTCCAGAAAGCCACGCTTAGGTTCCATTGAGTGAGCACCCGCTGGCTGCAGCCCAGGCGCTCGCAATGTGCGCCAAAAAACCAAGGGACGCGGTTCCCTATTTGCGGCGGTCGAAGACGAACGG
>CAZEEG010000062.1:27008-34094 GCA_964511065.1 uncultured Pirellulales bacterium
GCGCCAAAAAACCAAGGGACGCGGTTCCCTATTTGCGGCGGTCGAAGACGAACGGGTTTTGCGGATCGCTGGTCACGCGGACCGTTACCGGCGGCGCGATGGCCCCCTGGTCCACCTGGACTCGCAGGATGTTCTGCGCCGCAAACGGCCGGTCGTGAATCCAGCGGTGGCCATCGCCGTGCAGGAACAGGATCGGCTTTTCAAACTGCCTGGCTTCCTCGATGAAGCCTTGGATGAAATCGTCGTGGCTGGCCTTGGGGTTCGCGTGCCCGAACACCACCACGGCCCCCGCCTCGCTGCCAAACTGCTTGAGGTTCCGCCGCACCCAGTGGAGATTGTCGGCCAGGCGGGTTTTCCACTCCTGGGCATCGTGGACGCGGCCGCCCACCAGGTTGATCCCGATGAACAGCACCCCGCCCTGCACGAACGAAAAATTCTCCTCCCGCTCCAACTGACGAAAGACCCGCAACCGCTGCGGCCAGCGTTCTTCAAACCGCATGAGGTGCCGGGTCCAGTTTCTCCAACCGGTGTCCGGATCGGTGCAGTCGTTCCACTCGTTGTCGCCGGGGATGATGAACACCGGCCGGGCCGACGCTGCCAGGATACCAGCCACCTTCGCGTAGACCTGTTCTTCGCACGGTACCGACATCCCTCGCTTGATGTCGCCTACATGGATGACGAACTCGGTCTCCTCGGGCAGTTCCGCAATCTGCTGTTTAAGAAGTTCGTCTTCTGCGGGAGCGTAGGGAATGTCGCCCAGCGCGGAGAATACGACAAGCGTCTGGGGCGACGCCGCATCGGGTTGAGCCTGTGCATTCCCCTGTGCCGCCGCGTGCGGCGCCATCGTATGTTGAGCGGTAGCAAATCCTGCCAGCAGTACCCATCGAAGAACCAATGCCCGCATAGAAACCTCATCAAGAATGCGACAACCGTGAATCGAACTGGCACATGGCGCAAGTGCGCCAGTATAGCCAGCAGCGGCAACCGACGTGAAACCGCAGCGGAAGGTCTGCGCCTCTACCTGGCCTGCCCCAGCTTTCTGTGCCCCCTTTGGCCTTCTGCGCCTCACCCCCTGCCACTTTGCGCCTTTGTGCCTTTGCCCCTTTGCGCCTCCCCTTCAATCTGGCTTACCAAACTTATCCGGATCGGTTTGGGCCGCCTGCGATAACGGCGGTTGCATCATCGTTCTGATCACCTTTTGCAACTTGGCCCTGGCAGCCACCACGGCCGGGCTAGTGTCGGTTGCGGCAATGGGCGATTCCTCCATCCCCTGCCCGGTGATGCGGAACATCCGCCCATCGCTGAACAGCTTGTAGTCGTGATCCAACGCGAAGATGTGCCGGGTGTAGGCATCCTTATCCCAGCCAGGCCGCGGATCATACCAGAAGAAGCACCACGGACGCGGCTGGTGCGGGTAGCCGCTCAGCATCGAACCGGCAAAGCTGCGGCCGTCAATGTGCCAGGAATCGGGGGTGGATATGCCGGCCACCTGGGCGATGGTCGGCAACAAGTCCGATGAATCGACCAGGTCGCTGCACGTGCCGGCCTCAATCCGCCCCGGCCACGAGGCAATCAGCGGAACCCGAATGCCGTTTTGCGTGGGGCGCCCCTTGCCCCCGGGCACCGGTTGGTCGCCCAACTGGGAAACAATCCGGCGGTCGGTGCCGTTATCGCTGTAGAACAGGATCAAAGTGCGATCGCGCAGGCCCAGGTCATCTACGTGTTTGACCAGGCGGCCCACGATCTCATCCATGTATGCGACCATGTCCGGGAAGAATGCGGTTCCTTCTTCCAAGCGCCGGGCCGGGTCCGCCCAGGCTGTCGAACGCGGCGTCGGCACCATCGGCCAGTGAGGCAGGGCCATCGGGTAGTAGATGAACATGGGCTCGTCACGATGGCGGCGCATGAAGTCGGCGATGAACTCCACGTTCAGGTCTTCACCATATTGGCCCGTCAATTCGCGGTGCAGTTTGCCGTTGCGGAGCAAGGTAGGATTGGCATAGCGCGAGCCCTTGTCCTCGGTGTGCAGCGCGTGAAACAACGAATATTCGTCAAAGCCTGCCTCGCGCGGGTGCATGCCAATACCGCGCCGCCTGGCCGCGCCGGGATAGTCGGGCGGGTCGTACGACTGCAACTGCCATTTGCCGGCAATGCAGGTGCGATAGCCGGCCGCGGAAAACAAGTGGCCGAACGTCTTCTCCGCCCGGTCGAGGATGCCAAAGCAAATCCAATTGCGGTGGTTGTACTTGCCGGTCATGACCTGCAACCGGGTGGGCGTGCAAAGCGGTTGCGAGTAAGCATGGGTGAAGCGCAAGCCCGATTTCGCAAGCCGATCCAGGTTGGGCGTGCGATAGCTGGTTCCGCCATAGCAGCCCAACCCTTCCATCCCCAAGTCGTCGGCCATGATCAGAATGATGTTAGGCCGCTGGGGTTTGGCACCCTCTGCTGATTGAACGGGCGTTCCGAGCAGCACCGTACCGATGAGGAAAGCGATCGCCCAAGGAGCGAACCTCCAGCGCGATCCATAGGGAACCACCCTGCGGCAAATTCGGCGCGGCTTCATAACAGTGGTCCTCCTGGGGATGGTGGCGCCGCCAATTTCCGGCCATCGAACCATCGATGCCGCAAGCCTTCGGTTTTACAGCGTAATTGCCCGCAACTCGGTGGGCCAACACAAGCGAGCGCGGACATTAACTGCGCAGTTGTTGATAAGGTGCGTATGGTTCGGTCGGCACCTCGGGTGTGCCCCGTCAAAACAGACCGGTGATGAGGCGGCCTTGAGCCACGGGAAAGGGCCGTCCCTGCACGTCGTGCACGTGCGCCCCCGGCTCGATCCCCAGCAAGTGATAGATGGTGGCCGATAAATCCCACGGGGCCACGGCATCGCGTGCCGGGTATGCCGCCAGGCGGTTGGAAGCCCCGTAGACGCGGCCTCGGCCCACGCCGGCACCGGCCACCAGCAACGAGTAGCAGTCGGGCCAGTGCTCGCGCCCGCCGTCCTTATTGATGCGGGGCGTACGGCCGAATTCGCCCAGGCAAACCACCAGCGTGGTATCGAGCAGCCCACGGTCGTCCAAGTCGGCCAGGAATGCCGCCAGCCCTTGATCCAGCGCTGGGAGCAGCTTACGCAGGGTGGGATAGTTGTTCTTATGGGTATCCCATTGGTCGGCATTTTGCTTGGACCAGTTGACGGTGATCATCGGCACACCGGTTTCGACCAATCGCCGCGCCAACAACATCGTTTGGCCGAAACGCCCCGGGCCGTATGCCTCGCGCAAGCTGCTGGGTTCCTGGTCCACCTGGAACGCTTGCTGCGTGCTGGCCGACGCGAGCAGCTCGAACGCCCGCTGGTACAAGTCCCCCATCTCCTGGGCTTCTGGCCCCAAGGGGTGCCGGCGCGCTTCCAACCCGGCCAACAAATTGCGGCGGCGGGCAAATCGTGCGGCCGTGACATCTTCCCGCACGGCAAATCCTTCCACGCGAAAGCCCGGTGCAGAAGGATCGTTGGCCACGCGAAACGGTTCGTAGGCCGCCCCCAAGAAGCCGGCGTTCTGCCCTGCCACCGGCGGCCGGTTGCCTTGATGCATGACTGGCCCCAACACCACGGCATCGGGCACCGCCAACGACGTGGGTTTGAGCTTGCTCACCACTGCGCCGAAGGTGGGAAAATCGTCGGGCCGCGCCGGCGTGTTTGTGCCGGGGTTAGGATGCGGATGGCCGGTTAGCGCCGTATATGCGGCCGTGCCATGCTCGAAATCGCGATGCGACATCGACCGGATGATCGTATACCGATCCGCGACCTGTGCCAGGCGGGGCAACAGTTCGCTGATCTGCACGCCCGGCACGCGCGTGGCGATGGGTGCAAACTCGCTGCGCATGGCCGAGGGGGCCTCGGGCTTGAGATCCCATAAGTCCTGCTGCCCCGGCCCTCCCCAGAGGAAAATCAGCACGCAACTTCGGGCACGCCCAAACAGGCCGTCTTGCGCCACTTGGCCCGCTCGGGCCGTTTCCTTTGCTGCCAGCAGGTCGGCCCAACAAAGCCCTAGCGGTGCCAGCGTGCCAAGTTCCAACCAGCGGCGGCGGCTGATCCGTTGTCCGGCCAAAGGCTGCGCAAAAGAGCCGTCGCAGCACCGCTGATCATCGCGCAGCGCCAAGGTGCGTTCTCCCTGACCAGCAGCGTTTGGCATACCTTCGTCCTGCTTGGACTGGATCACGGCCAGCGTCGGGCCACGCGGCGGAGCCAGCATGATTTGCCACGGGCGCGACGAACGGAGGCCCGGCGTCTCCCCCCGAAAAGCATGGAAGCATTGTTCCGCAGGCGGCGGAACGCATCAACTTTTTCTGGCGCGTTGCTGCTGGCAGCCAGAAAACCCAGGCCGCGACGGCCACAACGCCCCCCTAACTGCGATTCCGGCCTTTTGTCGCAGCGGCCTTTTTGCTAATGAAGCTCGCCACGCTGGACGCCGGAGATTCTGCGCGGCCAGTCCCCCCCTCTCGAAGGTCCCATGTCCGCCCGCATTTGAACAATCGGCGGGAGTACGTCATGAAGCGGTTTCTCGTACGGCTATTTGCTCTTGGCATCCTGGTGGCGGCAGGAGTGATCGCCTTTGCGCAATCGCAACGAGGCAGGGCAGAGGGCCAGGGTACGGCAGACGCCGATGCGTTCGACCCCTTCCAGGGTGCCGAAGCCCGCATCCACGGCCCCGCCGATCCGTTCGCGGGAGTGCCCGCCCCCACCAGGCCCTCGACGACTGAGCGCAGCGATTCGCGCCTGCTGGAAGAGCCACGGCGACTTCCGCCCGAAGGCGAACACGCCGGGCAGGAAGCCTTCCCGTCCACGCGACTGATCTCGCATCAGGAACCTTCGGCCGACGGCACGCGGTCGGCATTGCGGAACCGGCCCGAGGTCGATCCGTTTGCTACCGCCCGCAATCACGACACGAACGCCCGGTTTGCCGAATCGTCCGAAAGCGCCCCCCAAGAGAATCCGGCACCTCGCACCTCTGGCCTCCCTTCCGGAGCGGTGCATGCCGGTTCACCGCCTCGCACCGGCGATGAAGCCCGCGACCCGTTCGACTACCGCCGGCCAACCACCACGAGCGACGACGAAACTACGGCTTACGACCGCAGCCAGCCTGCGCCGCCCGTCAGCGAACGCTATCCCCATGGCCCCCAACGTGGCGCCTCGCCGGTGAGCGGCGAAGTAGATTCAGGCGACTACGACCCGACATCCCGCCAGGCCGGTGGCGCAGCGCCGGAGAGCGAACTGCGTCCCACGCCGGCCGATCCGTACAACGACCGCGGGCGGTCACTGCCTGGTGAGTCGGTTGGCCCGGCTGCGCCCAGCCCTCGAATGGCAAGTTCCCGCGGCGCCACGACGGCCGAGTTGGGCTCGGCGCCGCCGGAAGCCCAATTCCGCGGCGAACCTGCACCGTTTCCTGCCGGCCCGGGCGAGGTTGGCCCTGGCCCAAGCCCCCTGCCGCTGGCGGGCAGCGAAGGCGGTTACGCCCCGGGCAGTACAGGCCTGGAAGGAACGGGACGGCCGGGCGATCGCGGCTTAGAGGGCGCCCAGGTTCCGGCCATCCTCGTCCAGAAGCTGGCGCCTGCCGAAGTTCAAGTTGGCAAGCCGGCCACCTTTGAAATTCTCGTCCGTAACGTGGGCAAAGTCACCGCCCGCAATGTCCAGGTGCGCGATGCCGTGCCCAAGGGTACGCAATTCATCGGCGCGACCCCGCCGGCGCAGGTTCTGCCCGAGGGCGAACTGCTCTGGACGCTCGATATTCTTCGCCCCGACGACGAGCGCGTGGTGAAGATGGAATTGATGCCTACCACCGAGGGCGAAATCGGTTCGGTGGCCACGGTCACGTTTGCCGCCGAGGCATCGGTCCGCAGCTTGGCAACGCGGCCCGAATTGCGCGTGGAGATCGAATCGCCCAACCAGGTGATGATCGGCGAAGACGTGACGTTCAAAATTCGAATTTCCAACCCGGGCACCGGACCGGCCACGGGCGTCGTGCTCAGCGAACATGTTCCGCCCGGCTTGCAGCACGCTGCCGGCGGGGTGCTGGAGTACGAGGTCGGCAACCTGATGCCCAATGAATCGCGCGAGCTGGAACTGACCCTGCGGGCGACCAAGGCCGGCCGGGTGGCGAACATCATTCACGCCCGCGCCGAAGGCACGTTGCGGGCCGAGGGCCGAGCACAGTTGGAAGTCATTTCCCCGGCGCTGGAGGTTACGCTGACGGGTCCGAAGAAGCGGTACCTGGAGCGCCAGGCGACCTACACCATCGAGGTCGCCAATCCCGGCACCGCGCCGGCCAAGGATGTCAGCCTGGTAACCTACATCCCCAAGGGATTCAAGTTCGTCAATGCCGATAACTACGGCGACTACGACCCCAAGGAGGGTGCCGTATACTGGTCGCTTGAGAAACTGCCGCCCAACCAGCGCGGCGTGGTTACGCTGAACCTGCTGCCGGTGGAAACGGGCCAGCACATGCTCGCCGTGGAAGGCCGCGCCGCGCACGACCTGGCAGCGCGCAATGAGCAGACCGTGACGGTCGAAGGCGTGTCGGCCATCCTGTTCCAGGTATTGGACGTGGCCGACCCGGTGGAGGTTGGCGCGGAAACGGCCTACGAAATCCGCGTGGTCAACCAGGGATCCAAGACGGCCACCCAGATCGAACTGAATGTCACCTTGCCACCGGAACTCAAGCCGCTCTCGGCCGATGGCCCCACGGCAGGCCATATCCAAGGCAACCAGGTGTTCTTCGAACCGCTGGGCGCCCTGGCGCCCCGGGCCGATACCACCTACCGCGTGCGCGTCCGCGGCGAACGACCCGGCGACCTCCGCACCGAAGTGCAGCTCAAGACGGCCGAGATGGATCAACCGGTCACCAAGGAAGAAAGCACCCGGGTCTATCTCGATCAATAGCCACCAGTCCCAATGCAGGAACACAACCGCATGAAACGACTGTGTCTGCTGATGTTGGCCGCCGCATGTTGGCTGGGGCCTGCCAGCCACGAGTCGCTGGCCAACCCCGACCCCGAGGGCACGCCCCGGCTGGTCCGGTTGGCCGAGCAGCTTGA
>CAZEEG010000063.1:0-33838 GCA_964511065.1 uncultured Pirellulales bacterium
ATCAGGCCCAAGAGCAGGTGCTCGGTACCGATGTACTCGTGGTTGAAGCGTTGCGCCTCCTGGTTGGCCAACTGCATGACCTTGCGGGCGCGGTCCGTAAAACGTTCGTACATAGCTGTTACTCTGCCTGGTTTTCATGGCCTGCCACCGCCGATAACGCGGGGCAAGCGGGATCATGGGGGTAGGCCGCAAGGCGAAGTCGCAACCGCGCCTGGGTCGTTTGCGAAATCCTGATTGCTATGGCGAAAAACTGCCGGTTAATTTTCTTGCTTCAAAGGGGGACTGCTGGCTGGCAAAGGGACCCGTTGACGGTTCCGCTTGCCGCCCGCAGGTTGACTGTAAGAGCCTGGCCTGCGTGCGGCCACTTGGCTTTGCCGCATCGAAGGACGCTCATCCAATCGTTGCTCGGATCGGTAACATGGCAAGGTGCCGGTTGATGGCCGGCACCTGGGCTTGCCTGCCAGCGCTGGGGGGGGATGCTCGGCAGCCTGGAACGCAGTGCGTTGAACCACGAGGTTCAAGCGTGGCGCCCGCGGCTGAAACCATCCTGCCAGACAGGCTAATTTACCTCACCGCCTCTTCTCTCCCCAGTTAAGTATTCCGAATCACCCTGGTAAGACAACCCCAGCTTGCAAACCGCTTTATCACAGTGAAGTTGCGCTTGGCAGTGGGCAACCGCCGCAGGCAGTGGCCGCCCGAAAACGGGGGGCATGCCCCCTGCCGGAGGCAACCGCGAATCTCACGGCTTCCAAGGCATGTTCAGCGCCAAAACATGCGGCCAGCAGGTAGCCGTCCCAAGCTGCACGAACGTGCCAATGAGCGTTCCGTTGGGGCACTGGTCAAGAACACTCTGTGTTATCGTCCGGTCGTTCAATCGCTAGGAATGGGAGCCTCCCACGGCCATATGCAAGCCGGGCTGGCCCTGGTGCGATCGGAAGCATAACTGCGGCGGACCTGCCATCTCACAAAGCCAGGGAACACTCCCCGAGGAGGCCGCCATCGAACCGGTCTGCATGGAGGGCCGCGGAATTCTACCTCGCAGAAAAGGCACCATCAAGGCAAGCGATGATGGCATATAAGGTTATGGCGACGCAACCAGATTCCATGCGGTTTTTGGCTGTTTCTGCCAAAACATCGTATCTTGCGTGTTTTCGCCAAGCCTCCACTTGGAACTGCCTTTTGTATCGCCAGTGCCGATCAGTCAAAGCAGGTTGCTCGGGTTGCAACGGCCCGCCGGAAGCCCCGCCTGGCAACGATTCTTCCAACGGCACCCGGGGTCAAGCGGGCAGCAACGTGTTAGGCTGTGCGATTCGTCCATACTGATACCGGAACCGTGGCCGCTGGAGACCGGGCGGCCGGGCCGGTTGTCATGATCCTGCCGGCCGGGATCGGGCCGTCTGTCAATCACGTGAGGAGTTGGGATTGAGCGGGATCAGCCCAAGCAAGGTTGCCGCCAGTGCCGCTGAGCTGTCCGACATCGCCGTTTTGCCCGATGCCGCCTGGCTACGTTCTTTTCGCCGGCGGCTGAACACTTGGTATGTCAAGAACGCTCGGGCGTTGCCGTGGCGGCAGACGCGCGATCCATACCGGGTGTGGATCAGCGAGATCATGTTGCAACAAACCCAAGTGGCGACGGTGATTCCGTACTTCCAGCGGTTCGTGACGGCGCTGCCTACCGTGCAGCACCTGGCCGCGGCCGACGAACAACAGGTGCTGCGGCTTTGGGAAGGATTGGGTTACTACCGCCGCGCCCGGCAACTTCACGCCGCCGCCAAAGTGATCATCCAGCAGCATGCTGGACAGTTCCCCAACCGGGCTGAAAACATCGCCGCTCTGCCAGGGATCGGCCGGTACACGGCGGCGGCGATTGCCTCCATCGCCTTCGGGCAGCGGGCAGCGATTCTCGAAGCCAACACGCGGCGGTTGTACGCCCGACTGTTGGCCCACCGCGGAGAGCTTCAATCGTCGGCCGCGCAGGCGAGGTTGTGGGACTTCGCCCAGCACCTGCTGCCGCAGAAAGATTGCGGCACGTTCAACCAGGCCTTGATGGAATTGGGGGCGACCATCTGCACGCCCCGCGCGCCAGGGTGCGATGCTTGCCCGGTGGCAACGCTGTGCCCCACGTTCGCCCTGGGTCTGCAGGACCAAATCCCTCGGCCCGCCCGTAAGGTACCGATCGAGGAGGTTCGAGAAGCGGCCGTGATTGTGCGTTCGCCGGCAGGCCAGGTATTGGTGCTGCGGTACGCCGCCGGACAGCGCTGGGCCGGGCTGTGGGATTTTGTGCGATTCCCGCTCCCCGAGCGCGAAGCGAAGCCAAGCGGCCCCAACGCGGCCGACCTGCCAAGCTTTCTGGCTGGAGAAGTTGAACGGCGGACCGGCTATCGGGTGGAAATCGACCCCCGCGCCATTGCGCAGATCAAGCATCCAGTGACGCGCTACCGGATCACGCTCAATGCGTTCGTTGCCCGCCTGGCATCGGCTGCCGATGCGGCGAAGCAACCTGCTTGCGCCGAGGAGCTCAGCGCCGCTCGTTGGGTCGATGTGGCCCAGTTGAACCATTTGCCGTTGAGCGCCACCGGGAGAAAGTTGGCCCGGCTTGTAGAGAAGCTGTGATTGGCAGCACTCGATAGAGCCTGCGTCCGCGGTCCGCGAGCTAACCGTCTGGAGGTTGGCTCAAAGGTTCTTCGTCTTTGGTGGCCGGTTGTTGGTCCGGCTTTCCGTCGGGAAAGAAGCGGCGGTTGAACAGTACGGGGTGGAACGGGTCGCTTGCCCGAGGCGATACGGTCTTTGCCGACTGGGGCTGGGGCGATGGAGAGTTGGCTTGCGTGGGATCGACCGCGCGCTCGGCCTTCGGCGGCGACGGCGGCTGGACGTTTCCCACGGGTTCGCTGGCCGCTGCCCGCTGCACCTGCTGATCGAGCCGGGCGTTGCTGTTCTGGATCGGCGTGGCTCCGATGGGAGGCGACATCAAGGCCGGCGGTTTGAGTCCCACCGTCGCCGGTCGCGGTTTCTGCGGGTCGCCACAGGCGATCATCACCCAGCGGACGAGTTCGCGATATTGCACCGCATCGTGCGGCTGGAAGATGGCCTTACTGACCGGACCGTGGGGCCGGATCGGCACGGTCAACAGGGGGCTCTTCGTGGGAGTCTCCCGATTGACCATTTGCAGCACGGCGTACAAGTTGCGTTGCGTGAGGCGGCTACTGGGAGCCTGGTTGGCCGGTGCCCTGAGCATCCGGAACGCTGTCGGCGAGCGCGGACCATGGCAGGCCGCGTTGCCGCAGGTGTTCTGCAGCAGCGGTTGAATGGTATGCGTGAAAATCTCGACCGTGGAATCCGGCAGCGACTTGCAGAACCGCTCCAAGTCCTCGGCCGGGATCACTTCTTCGAGGGTTGCATCCGTGGTCGCGGCCGCAGGCTTGCTTTGGGTGCGGGCCGCCTGAAGTCGGCGCTCCAGCAAGGCCACGCGGGGATGGTTGGAATCCAGCATCAGCGCGATTGTCAACTGCTCGGCCGCGGCCCCCAGCAGGCCATGCTCGATGGACCACTGGGCCAGATCCAGATGCGAAGTGACATTGCCGGCATCCACCCGTTGCCGCCGGTAGCGGTAGCAATCGTCGAGCGAGGGCAGCGCGGCTTCCACATCCGACGCGCGAATGCGAATCTCTCCGCTGGGCAGCGCCAAGTAATAGCGGTCGCCGTCGCGGGTATAGCGTCCTTGGAGCGTTCGGCCGCTGCGCAGCAGCAGCACGCCTTCTTGAGGCTCAAGGCTGAACGATGCGGGCGCGCCCTGGCCGCGGCACTCCGGCGGTGCCAACAGCGCAAGCGGCACGGCGAGTACCACTGCGTTCAGCCATGCAGCCAGCTTCCCCTGCCGGTCGCTTGCTCCGGCGGCAGTGCGCGCATGCTCCGGGTTGTTGAGGTGCGATAACATCGGCGGGTGCTATAGGTCAAACGGCCGCGGGCCGTCAAGGCCAACGAAGGTGCAAGCAGCGTGGTTGGTGCCGCTGTGGATCAGCGGATCCATGGATCCATAGAAACCGCCAACCCAAGGGGGCATCTTTCGATACCGCCCGCCGGTCGCGCCGCTTCGCAGGCCCCCGGGGGGCAAGACTGGTGTTTGGGGCTATCGCCACTGGCCGTATAATCCGCCGTAGTGCGGGAATCGCCGCAGAGCCGGTCCGGCTTCGGCCGTAATCGTCCGGCATTGGGTCGAGAGAAGGACGACGGCCAACCACGGAGGGATCGAGATGAGACACCTGGGATGGCGGCAGCCGCTTGTTGCCGCGCTGGCTGCAATGGTGATGATGGGTACCGCTGCCTCGGCGATGCCCGCCGAAAATGCCGATCCGGCCGCATCGCATCCATCTACTGGCCGCCTGGCCGATGCCGCCGTGGTGGCGCAGCGCGTGGACTCGGATTCCTCGCAGCCAATGCCGTCCGCGCCGCGGTATGAGCTGCCTGCGGGCCTGGTGTTTCAGCCGCAATCCGACTGGGGGTTGCGCCTGGCCGGCGACGATTCCGTAGCCTCGCTCGATGCCGCCGTCGAACTGGATCAGCCCGTGAAGCTGCACACCCCACTGGCTCAGCGCGGCCGTTCTGAGCTGGACTTACTGCCCGGGGAACCGGCCCACGAGATTCTGGAACTGATGGAAAGTTCTGGCGGCAGCGTGTTGGATGGAACGCTGTTCAACAGCCTCGCGGATCCGTCAGACGAGCAGGAACGCCGCCTGCGCCGCAGCACGATCGTGCAGACAATCCGCCAACTGCAAGAGGAAGACGCCCACCGGGCGGCCGCCCCCGCCGCGGGCTCAGGCGAAGCGCTCGCCACGTGGACCACGCGGGGCACGCCCTCGGCAATGCCATCTGTGGCGATGCCATCCGCGGGGGTATCCGTCGAGGAAATGCGCCGCGTGTGCGATCAATTGGACAGGGCGGCCAGCGACCTGGAGCGCCAGGAGTTGTACCACTTTGCGGATCGCTTGCGGCAAACGGCCCAAGAGATGCGGCTGGAAGCGCGCCGCCTGGCCGCCGGGCAACCGTCGCAAGCCCCTGGCCGGATGACGGTCCGGCCGATCGAGGAATCGAGCGCAGAAGCGGAACTGCGGATGCTGCGCCGCGAACTGCACGAACTGCGCAACCAACTGGAAGCGCGGCCGGGTGCTGCCACGGTGAGCTATCCGCGCTATGGACTGGAACTGGAACCGGCAGCGGCCGAGATGCCGGCCCTGTTCCCTGGTCCGGCCGACGAGTAGCGCGCCGGATCAACGCACTGGGACATACACACCGCGCGCTCACTCGCCGACAGGCATCGGTTGCGGTGGCAAGGACCAAATGCCCAGCCGCTCTTGTTGCGCTAGCTCTTGCGCCGCGCGAAAGCGATCCTTCATGGCCGATGAGTAGTTGTATTGCAACGTGGCGCGGCCGTACCCTTGGCGGATCAGTTCCTCGTTGAGCATGCGGCCGTCTACGCTGACATAAGCCAGGTGCCTGCCGTAACGGTCGAGGCGTTCGCGGTCGAACGTCAACTCCACGCGGCGGCCTTCCACCCTGTGGCGCGTAAACTCCGTGGCTTCGGCACCGCCGGGTTCCGGGGGCTGGTTGGGATGGACGGTTTCCGGCGTATCCACGCCGATCAGCCGAACGCGAATATCGCCTTCCAGCACCAGCGTGTCGCCATCCACCACGCGCTGCACGTGGTAGGTGCCAGGCTCGAGAATATCGCCCGGCCGTGGAACGGAAATCGCCTGCCAGGCCCTCCAGGCCACCAGCGCGAGCAGTGCCAGCAACAATAGCCAGCGGCCAGGTCGGGAACTTCGAAAGCGGCCGGGCATGGCGGGGGGCCTGGCTGGTGTGGTGGGGGCCTTGCAGCAATGGGGTGCCGCTGGCGGACCCCATTGCCGCTGGCAGAACGAACGGCCGCATCACCAAGTTACGGATGCGACCCGTCAGAAAGCGTCAACGCGTGGATGACTCTGCGGCGCCGCTCACTGGCGAATGCGCAGAACCGAATTTGCTCGTGTCAGAAAACTTCAACGCATGGGTGGTTCTGCGGGCCAGTGCCCAACGTGCCCGCATGCAACTGCCTGGTCAGTTCTGGCTGAACTGAAGCTGAACGAGGTCGCGTCCCAGCGGGTTCCTCATGAACCGGCGGCGGCACTCGGGGCAGAGGTCGAACTGCATCTCGATGAATACTTGTTCGTCGAGGTCTTGGCCTTCGACCGGTTGCTGGGTTTCCAACGCCTGGTGAATTTCCAACAAGTGATCCCGGTCTTCTTCGAGTTCGAGTTCGGGATCGGAATGATCGTCGGCAGGGAATGTTTCGAGCCGCACGATGTAGCGAGTTTCGCTGTCTTCGATCTTTCGCTGACAAAGATCGCAGTAGATGTGGATCATCGCCGTGGCTTTCCGTTGAAACGTCGGGCCTGGAACCAACGCCGTCGTCGTTACTCCTGGACTGCGTACTGGAAGCCCGTTCAATTTTCATCCTAATGCCAGCTTGCGCGGCAAGGCAAGCCAGCTTTTGTGTGAATTGCCGGGCCATTGCCCGTTGCAGGCCGCAGTTGCTTGACAACGGCAACGGCGCTGCGCCTGACCCGGCGCACACCGCCGCGGCTGGTGCCAGTATGCAAGCACAGGCGCGCCGGATCGCAACCAGGGACACACGCTTTGAAGGTTGCGGCCCACAGTGGCCTGGCAGCGCAAGCCAGAAGTTGCCGCCATGCTTCACCAGAGTAACCTGCATGCATTCCCGGGTACAACGGCCCACCACTGGGCGGCACGGTGGTGCGGGCCGCATCAAGCTCCATCTGCCCGGTGGCGATTACCCGGCGGTCAGGTACTTGTAGTTCCAGAAGGGATTGCCGCAGTGAGTGCAGGTCTCGCCAATCTCCAGCACCTGGCCGCGGCAACCGGGGCAGGCCTCGATGGAAGAAAGCGCGGCCTGCTGCCGGCGACGTAACTCATACGCCGCCTGCTGATCGCCGAATGCCAGCGAGGTCGCCAGCTTCGTCGCCAGCGGCAACAACTGGTAAGCCACCAGCGGCATGCGGCGAGCCTCGGGCAGGGCTGTTTCCAACCGGTTGCTGAACTGGCGCCGCCGCTCGGCCAGCGAGTCAATCTCCCGATACGCCTCCAGCGGGTCGGCAATCTCGACCGCATCGGGCGATTGCCCCAGCAGCAACTGAATCAGGCAAGGCGTGTACCAGGAACCATCGCCGCTCACATAGCCGCGCTCGGTAGCATGCGCGGACGACTCAACCAGTTGATAGACACCGATCTCGCGCCGGGCCAACTGCTCGCTTTTCAGTTCCGACAGCGGCATCAACATCGAATCGACGCCAAACTCCCGTTCCACGTCGGCATGAATCCGCGTGAACATGGCGTCGGTCAGCTTTCCCAATCCCGCTGCCAACTGCTGCGCAATCTGAAAGCCCCGTCCGCCGGTTACGTGGGTATCGAAGGTTTCGGCCGCCCGGGACAATCGCTCGTTGGACTTTGAAATCACCATGACAAGTCCTCGCGATGAAACGTCAATCGTAAGGCTGCGCCGATTGCAGTGTGGCAGTCAGCATGGCTTCACCCGGCAAGAGGTAACACCTGCCG
The DNA here is from genome assembly GCA_964511065.1 of uncultured Pirellulales bacterium. Classification (GTDB taxonomy): domain Bacteria; phylum Planctomycetota; class Planctomycetia; order Pirellulales; family S012-138; genus CALBRZ01. Next base: position 7,606 of record CAZEEG010000063.1, read on the forward strand.
AGGCGCAATGCCGCGACAACTGCCGCGCAGCATCAAAAGGATCACGGGGCCGGGGCCGCCAGCAACAGCGTAATCATGCCGGCCAGCAGCGCCAGCATGGCCCACCAGAGGAGTTCGTACCGCGTGTTGCGTCGAGTGAGCATGTCAGGCCCTCCAGCGTGCAACCGGGCTGTCCGTCATCGGCATGCGAACCTCGATCAGGTCACGCTTGCCGGAACGAGTCAAACGCCATTGAGATCGGTCAGCGTCCTGCCGGCAGTGAGGCGAACGCGCAAGGTCGCGGGATACCGCCACCGTTTGGCCGGACTGCGGAGAAGCGGCGCGCGAGATACCAGAAGAGATGCGAAACGAACGGCGCGTCCCAGCCCTCCAAGATTTATCCTACCCCCCAGCCCGCATGTTGGCCAACTTGATTTGGCGGCTCCTGGCGGCAAGGCCGGGTTGGGTGCGGGGACGATTGCCGCGCATGCCAGGGCGGCCGGGGGCAGGCCTCAACCGCCACGGCCCAACTCGGTTGCCCGGCGCGTGGCCGCTTCAACCGCGGCGATGAAGGCGGCGCGGGTGCCGTGATCTTCCAGGGCCTGCAGGCCACGGATGGTGGTGCCGCCGGGGCTGGTGACGGCGTCTTTCAGTTCGCCCGGATGCTGGCCCGTTTCCAGCACCATGCGTGCGGCCCCGGCCACGGTTTGAGCGGCCAGCGAAGTTGCCAGCGGCCGGGGAAGTCCCACGTTCACGCCGCCATCGCTCAAGGCTTCGATCACCATGTACACGAAGGCAGGGCCGGAGCCAGACAGGCCGGTAACGGCATCGAGCAGCTTTTCATCCACCTGGTGCGCCAGGCCAACGGCCGAGAGCAACCGCTGCACCAATTGGGCATCTTCTGCCGTGGCACCCTCGCCCAAGGCAAACGCGCTGGCACCGGCGCCAACGAGGCAAGGCGTATTGGGCATCACCCGAATCAGCCGTGGCTGGCTCTGGCTGCCTTCCACATGCAGGCCTTGCGCGAGCGTGGCCAACGTGGCCCCGGCGACGATGGAAACCACCAGGTGCTGCGAGCCCAGCGCCGGCGCAAGCTGCTCCAGCACGGGCAAGAGGTGCTGCGGCTTGACCGCCAGGAACAGCACGTCGCTGCCGGCGGCAACCGCCAGGTTATCGTTGCTGGCGCGGCCGCCCGTCTGCCGGGCAAACTCCGCGGCGGCCGCTTCCACCGGGTCGGCGGCCTGGAGTCCCTTGGCCGCAACCAGACCGGCGTCGATGAAGCCGCGTCCCAGCGCCGTCGCCATTCGGCCGGCGCCGATGAAACCGATGCGAAGCGGCGGGGCTGGCGAGGTGGGCGAAGTCTGGGTCACGGCGGCCGACTCCCTGAATGCGTGATGAATCGCTGGCAGTTGGGCAGCAGACCACAAACGCAACCGCTGCTGCCGAAACGGTGAGGATACGCCGCCCGTCGCCTTGGCGGAAGGGGCCGCCTGCGTGGCGGCGGCAGCCTCCACGCCAAGCCGCGCGGCAAAAACTGGCGAACGCGCTGGCAGGCGAGTAACTTCAAGCCAGGCCGCCAACCACCGCGGTATTCATGCCGCGCGGAACGGTCCTCCGTATCGTCGCTCAACCCAACCAGCGGGAGCTGCCATGAAGATCACCGCCGTGGAAGTCACCGTGGTCGAGGTTCCGCAGGTTGCCCCCATCGCGCCGTACCGGTCGCACATCCGCACCTCGTCGACTTCAACCAGTGCCATCGTGAGCGTGCATACCGACGAAGGCATCACCGGCTGGGGTGAGCATAATGTGAACTTCCTGCCCGGTGTCAGTGGCGCCGCCATGACCGCACAGGCCCAAGCATGGCTGATCGGCCGCGACCCGTTGAATATCGAAGCCTATCATGCGGCTTGCCCCTTCGAGCCGCGGTTGCGGTCGGGGATCGAAATGGCCCTGTGGGACATCGCCGGCAAGGCGTCCGGGCAACCGTTGGCGGTGCTGCTGGGAGGCATCATCCGCGAGCGGGTGGAATTGGCCGCATGCATGGGCATCCAAAGTTACGAACGTGCCGGAGAGATCGCCGCCTACTACGTGGAGCAGGGGTTCACCACGCTCAAGACCAAGGCCGGCAGCAATCCCGAGGAAGATCTGGCCATGGTCCGCGGCGTGCGCAATGCCGTGGGCGATAAGCTCAAACTGCGGATTGATCCCAATTGTGCGTACTCGCCGCAACAGGCCGCGGACTTGGCCCGGCGGTTGGAAGATTATCACTTGGAATACCTGGAGCAGCCGATTGCGGCCGACCCGCTTTCCGACGCCGCCTGGCTCCGGCGGCAGACCGCTACGCCGATCGCACTGAACGAAAGCGTCACCGATCCGGCCAGCGTGTGGGCAATCCTCAAGGCCGATGCCGCCGCTTTTATCCTGCCCGACACCCACATCGCCGGTGGTATCTGGCCGTGCGTGAAGATCGGCCACGTGTGCGAAGCCGCGGGCGTGCCCTGCATCATGCACTGCGGGCACGACATGGGGCCCAAGACCGCGGCCATGGTTGCCGTGGCCGCCAGTTGCCCCGCTTACTCGCTGGCCAACGACAGCACCTACTACGGGCTGGTTGAAGACATCACCCTGGAACCGTTACCCATCGAGCGAGGCCATATCCGTGTGCCAAACCAACCGGGGCTGGGGATTGAAGTGGACGTTGAAAAGCTGAAAAAGTACCGGCAATCGTAAGCCTGCGCAGGTGTCCCTAAGACTACCGCGAACTGGCGGAACCCGTCAGGGACGATTGCCGGCCATGCATTCCCTCGGCGGTGCAAAACCGGTAGAACTTTCCCGGTAAGGCGAGTGGATGTTTCCTCCTTTTGGTTCCCGGTGTCCTCCCATGCACGATCCGCGTATCGACCGGCTGGCAGAGATTCTGATCGATCACAGTTGCCAGCTTGGCTCGGGCGAAAAGATTCTGATCGAAGCGTTCGACCTGCCGGAGACGGCGCTGGTCTGCAAGTTGATCGAGCTGGCCCACCAGCGCGGTGCGCATCCGTTTGTCACCTGGAAGAACAACGAGGTTTTGCGCACGCTGTACCGCTGCGGCACCGAGGTCAACCTGGCCCAGGCCGGGCAGTTTGAAGCGGCCCAAATGGAGCAGATGCAGGCGTACATCGGCATTCGCGGGGCGGCCAACTCCGCGCAGTTCTCCGATGTCCCGCAAGACCGGATGGAACTGTATCAAAAGCTCTGGTGGGACGTGGTGCACAGCCGCATTCGCGTGCCGAAAACCAAGTGGGTGGTGCTCCGGTATCCCACGCACAGCATGGCCCAGGCGGCGAACATGAGCACGCCAGCGTTCGAGGATTTTTACTTCGACGTTTGTACGGCCGATTACGCGCAAATGGCGATCGACCTCAAACCACTGGTCAAACGGATGGAAGCGGCCGATCGCGTCCGGATTGTATCGCCCGGCACCGACCTTGAATTTTCCATTGCGGGGATGCCGGTCCGGCCCTGCTTCGGGCAGCGGAACATCCCCGATGGCGAGTGCTTCACCGCACCGGTGCGCGACAGCGTCAACGGCACGATCCGCTACAACACGCCCTCGCTCTACCAGGGAACGGTGTTTGACGGGATCGAGTTTGAACTGAAAGACGGCAAGATCATCCGCGCCACCTGTTCGAACGAACCGGAGAAGCTCAACCGCATCTTGGATTCAGATGAAGGCGCGCGGTACATCGGCGAGTGGTCCATCGGCTGCAATAACCGCATCCGCAAGCCGATGCTCGACACGCTGTTTGACGAGAAGATCGGCGGCTCGCTGCACTTCACCCCGGGCAACGCCTACGACGAATGCGACAACGGCAACCGCAGTTGCGTTCACTGGGACCTGGTGCTGATCCAGACACCGGAGTTTGGCGGGGGCGAAATTTACTTCGACGGCCAGTTGATCCGCAAGGACGGCCGCTTCTTGCCCGACGATCTCCAGGGACTGAACGAAGGTCTGGACGGCTAGGGGGCCGTAGCCGGCTTACGGCTGCGCGTTCTTGATGGCCATCGCGGCCGGCTGGCCGTTGATGGTCTTGAGCGATTTTGTGCCCCGCAGCATCACCTGGTTGGTGAACACCATTGCGTCGGGGCATTCCAGCTCCACCAGCGGCAAATCCTTCAGGCAGGTCAGGTCTTGCGAGGGATGACCGCCGGTGATGGTCAGGCGCTTCAAGTCGGCCAACGCCATGACCGGGCTGATGTCCTGTAACGCATCGCTGGCCAGCACCAGTTGCACATCGTCAACCTGCCCACCGTTCAACGCATAAGTGAGCCGGGCACCATCGCCGGGATTGAGCCGGGTCAGTTGCAGCTCGATGTCTCGGACGCGTTCCTCAACCGGCATTTGCGCCGCCTTCTGGGCATAGTCTTGCGCGGCCTTGCGCTGCCGGACCAGTTCGGTTGCGAATTTGGCAACGGGGACAAACGATGAACTGGTGCCCGTCACCCGGATCTGCCGCAACCGCAGCGCACGGAACACCTGGTCGAGGTGGTCGTCGAACAGTCGTGGCGTGAGGGTAAGCTCCTGCAGCTTCATGGTCCGCAGCGGGCTGTAATCGCCGACGGGGGCCAGGTAAGCGTTCAGCCGTTGAATGGGCATGTTCCTCAGTGGCGAGAGGTCGGCGACGCCAGTCATTTCAAACTCGAGCCTTGTCAGCCGCATGCCTTGCAGGGGGCCCAGGTCGCTGATGCCGGTCTGGTTGGCCTGGAGAATGGTCAGCGGCATTCCCCGCAGCGGCGAAAGGTCCGTCACGCCGGTACAGAAGTCGATGTCCAGGCTGCTCAGCGGCATCCGCCGCAACGGTGAAAGGTCGGCTACCTGGCAACTCTTCAGGTTGAGCGATTGCAGCGGCATCCCGGCCAGCGGCGAAAGGTCCTGGATGCCCGTGCAATAGGCGCAGTTCAGCTCCCGCAGCGGCATGCCCTTGAGCGCCGTGAGGTCGCTCACCGCAGTCCTGGGGCAGTGCAGGTTCCGTAGCGGCATCCCCAGCAGCGGTGATAGGTCTTCAATGTCCGGGCAGAATCCACAGTTCAGCTCCACCAGCCGCATGCCGGTCAGCGGCGTCAGGTCGCTGACCGGGGCGCGCGCGATGTTCAGAACCTGCAGCGGCATCCCGGCCAGCGGCGAAAGGTCCGTAACGCTGGTTCGCTGGCAGCGGAACTCCTTGAGCCGGAGTCCCTCAAGCGGCGCCAGGTCGGAGAGCGGACTTTGGTCGTTGCCTTGTCCCTGGCACTCGAGAACTTCCAGGTGCTGAAGGGCACGGATGGGCCAGATTTCCTTCAGGGCGTCGGCTGCAACCACAAACCGAACGACCCGCCCCAACTGCTCCTGGTGCTCGTACTTGCCATCGTAGCGGGGATTCACCCTTTGAAGCATGTGCGCCACCGCGGCGGCCTGCTGGCCAGCGGGCAGCCCGGCCACCTGCCGGAAAAACGCTAACTGCTCATCGCTGGGCTTCCACGGTTCGCGCTTCTTGGGCTCGTCTTCAGGTTCATCCGGTATCGGCGTGCGCGGAACGCTGGCCACGCGCGGCGGTTCGCTCGGCCGTGGAGCCATCGCCTCGGTGGATGCATCCGGCGTCACGGGTTGGCCGTTCACTGTCTTCAGCGAGGCAATCGTGCGCAGCACGTTCTGGTTGGTGCGGGCCATGCCTACCGGGCAGGTCAGTTCTTCCAGCGGCAGAAACGTCAAACACGAGAGATCTTGCACGTCGGCGCCACCGCTGATGGTCAGCCGCTTGAGCGACGTCAGGGCCATGACGGGGCTGAGGTCACGAGGGGCGATGCCGACGATGACCAGTAACGCCTGATCCAACGACTCATTTTGTGAGAACGTGAGCCGGGTTGAGCCGGCGCTGCGATTGGCCTCTTCCAACGCTTGTTGCACCGCGGTGGCACGCTCAGCCGGTGTCAGCGCGGCCGTCTGTTTCACGAAGGCGTGGGCGTCTTTCCGCTGCGTTTCAAGCTGCGACCAGTATTGGTCGATCGGGATAGGGCTGAATGTCTTGGCGGGCAGACGAATCTGATGTAGCGGCAGCGCACGCAAGACGCTGTCGTACTGGTCATCAAACAGTCTCCGGTTGGCGCTCACCGATTCCAGCGGCATGTCTTTCAAGACGCTGAAGTCGGCGATTGGCGCGTTCATGTAATGCAAGATCTTCAGCGGCGCGCCGGCCAATGGCCCAAGATCGGTGACGCGGGTATGCTCCAAGTCCAGGTAAGTCAAAAGCATGCCGCGCAACGGTGTCAGATCGGCGACCTGGGTATGGCTCATATGCAGACGCTCCAGCTTCAAGCCGGCCAGCCCTGCAAGGTCCGTGACATTGCGGCAATTGGTAATGTCCAGAGTCTTCAGCGGCATCTCACGCAAGGGCGAAAGATCTGCAATTTTGGAGTCTCGCAGCAGCAACGTTTCCAGCGGCATGTCTTGCAGCGGTGAGATATCGCTGAGACTGCGGCAATCGGCGAGATCCAAGTACGACAGTAGCATCCCGCGCAGTGGCGATAGGTCCGTGAGCCTGATCCAGCCACGCAGGCTCAGCATTTTGAGCGGCATGCCCTCCAGCGGCGACAGGTCGGTTATGTTGGTCCCATGGATGGTGAGCTGGGCTAATGGCATACCGGCCAGGGGAGCGAGGTCGTTGATGTTGTAGCAGACCCCCAGGTTGAGTTCCTTGAGCTCAAGCCCAGCCAGCGGAGCAAGGTTGGCAAGCTTTGAAGTCGAAGTGCCTCCCGTGTAGTGCAGAAGTTGCAGAGCAGTGAGCGCGCGAACCGGCCAGAGATCGGCAATTTCTACGGTGGCAATTCGCAGTTCCGTGACCCTGCCGCTGACGATCTGATGCTGGAATTTGCCATCATAACCAGGATTGATCTCCTGAAGTTTCTTGGCCACCACCTGAACCTGTTGCTCCGGCGGAAGCGTTCTTACATGGTCGAAGAACGCCTGCTGCTGGGCGTCGGGCTTCCAAAGCTGGCGCTGGGGGCGTGCGGCAGGTTGCGCCGGCGCAGTTTCCGTACTCGGTGGTTGCGGGGTGGCCGGTTGGGTGGCGGCATTGGCAACCTGTTCCACCGGCTTCAGCGAGACCTTGAGGTAAGCCCGGTGGTCGCGGGACACCGTGACCTGGCTTCGATCCAGTTGGAAGGTGTCGCTGCCGCCGGCAAGCTGCACCTGGTAGGTGCCTTCGGCAACGCTGATGTTCCAGCCTTGCTGCGCGTCGGCCACCTTCAGTTGGCCGTTGCCTGAGACTTCGATCTTCAGTTGGTTGGCCGCCTCGGCAGGAATGCCGTCGGCCAGTTCGATCACCACCTCGCCATAAGGTGTGCGCAGCACCAGCAGGATTGCGCCCAGTAGCAGTAGCGGCACCAGGGCGGCACATGCCACGATCACCTTGTTCCGATACCAGGGCGGCGAGTTACCGGACGATACCGACGCGATCTGCGGAACGCCGCCCAGGCCCCAGTTGGTATAACCATGACCGGCCACAGGCAGCGCGGCTGTGTGAATCGAGCCTGTCGGATGATCGTCCGCCTTGCTCAACGTGGAGCCAGGCTGCGACGCAGTGCCGCCTTCGGTACCTTGGGCGGCGTGGAGCAGGGCCTGTAAGTCGGCTTCGGCGGCCAAGGGCGCCAGGGCATCGGCCACCGCTTGTGGCGTGGTAAAACGCTGCTCGGGCTGCCGAGCTAGCATGCAGTGAACGATTTGTACCAGTTGCGGCGGCAGTTCCGGCCGCAACGTGTCGATCCGCGGCGGGTCTTGTGTGGTCAGGGCCAGCAGCTTCTTCACCGTGGTCGTGTACTGCGGGCTATGGTGCGGTACGCGGCCGGTCAGCAGTCGATAGAGCGCGGCGCCCAGACTATAGATATCGGCACGGATATCCACTGCGTGCGTATCGCCGGCTTGCTCGGGCGCCATGTAGTCGACGGTGCCCATAATTTGGCCGGAGGCGGTCAACTCGCCGGCGGCGGTGTTCTGCTGTTCTTCGAGCAGTGCCAGCCCCAGATCGAGGATCTTCACCTGCACACCTTGCGGGCCCGAGGCCAGCATCAAGTTGCTGGGTTTGATGTCGCGGTGGACCAGACCGTTTTCATAAGCATGTTGCAGACCCAGTGCCGCCTGGCGAATGATCTCGCAGGCGTCGGCCACCGGCAGCGGGCCCTGGCGACTGACAACCTCGCCCACGTCCGCGCCTTGCACCAGTTCCATCACCAGGTAATGGGTGCCTTCGAACTCGCCAGCATCCATCGCGCGGACAATGTGCGGATGATCCAGCGCGCCCACCGCCCGCATCTCGCGCTCGAACCGGGCTACCGCCTCGGTGTCTTGCATTCGCGAGGCCGGCAGCACTTTCAGGGCGACGTGTTTATTCAGTCGTGTATGCAGGGCCTTGTAGACGGCGCCCATGCCGCCCTCACCCAACTTGCTGACCAGCTTGTACTGGTCGATGACTTCCAGTTCCGCAGCCGCGGCGCTGGCGGGGGCCGCCTCCGAACCTCCGGCCTGGGCCTGCGCCGCTTGCCTGGCCGCTTTCGCCGTCGGTTCCTCGCCCCGGGCGGCCGGCGGCTGGGGCGCCTTTTTCGACGCCTTCGCGGCAATCTGTTGCGCTTGGACCACCACCTGCTGGCTCTCGGGATCGAGCGGCCTGCGTTCCTTGGGCAGTTTGCGGAGCAATGCCTTGAGCGTTTGCAGTTCGTCCTGGATGGGCTGCTGGGTCGCACCCGATGGGGCCGGGCCGGCCACCGATGCCTCGGAGACCTGGCCGGCCGCTGCGGACTGGGCACGCTGATCCATAACTCCCCCCTCACTCATACGCAGGGGGCAAACCGGGCCGGAACGCTCTAGGGAGTCGCGCTCGCGAGAAATTCAGCCACGGGCTGCCCGTTGATGGTTTTCAGTGTCGGGATGGAACTCAAGATGCCTGCATTCGACCGCGCCATCCCTTCGGGACACGACAAGTCAACTAACGGCAGAAACTTCAAACAAGAAAGGTCTTGGGACGGGTGGCCGCCGGTGATGATGAGCCACTTCAAGTCTGTCGCCGCCATCAGGGGACTGATATCGCACGTTAACCCGCTGCGAATCGATAGCGACACGTTGTCGATCTGACCGGCGATCACCGCAAAAGCCAAGCGGGCATTCCCGGGAGCATTCAGCCTGTCCAACTGTTCCTTGACGTGTTGGAGGCGCGCTTCGGCCGAAAGGCTTTCCACCTCCCGTACATACTCGTGCGCGGCCTTGCGCCGCTCATGCAACGCCGACCAGTACTGGGCAACGGGAATGTACCCCGCCTGGATGCCCGATACGTGAATCTGTTCCAACTTCAGCGAACGGATGACTTCATCGTAGGCTTCATCGAATAGCCGCAGGTTGGTCGAAATCATTTGCAGGGGGAGCCTTCGCAGTGGGCTGTAATCGATGATGGCCGTGCAGCTACAGTTGAGGCGCTGGATGGGCAAGCGCTCCAGCGGCGAAAGATCGGACACGCTCGTATTTTCGAACTCGAAAAACATCAGCGGCATGCCCTTCAGCACGCTCAGATCGGAGATGGGCATATCGTTGCACAGCAAGACTTCAAGTGGCATGCCGGCCAGGGGGGAGAAGTCAGTCACCGCGCCGCAACGGCTGATCACCAGCGAGGTCAAGGGCATCCCCTGCAGCGGCGAGAGATCGGTAACGCGGCGGCAGTCCATGATGTTTAACGATTCCAGCGGCATGCCGGCCAGCGGCGTGAGGTCGGCCACGGGCGTCGACTCCAGCGTGACCGAAACCAGCTTCATGCCCTGCAGCGGCGAGAGGTCTTTCAGCTTGGGACAGAATCGAAAGATAACCGCCCGCAGCGGCAATCCCCGCAGCGGTGTCAGGTCCTCCACATTGGTTTGGGAGCAGTTGAGAAGCTCCAACGGCATACCTTCCAGGGGCGAAAGGTCGGAGATCGGGTTGTTGTTGCAGCGGAGCTTGGTGAGGTTCATACCGGCCAGCGGCGCCAGGCTGGTCAGCTTGCCCATTGACCCGCCATAACACTCGACCATCGTCAGGCTATCCAGCGCGCGAAGCGGCCAGATGTCGGATATCTGCGTGGTATCCACGCGGAAGTACACCACCTGTTGTTTCAGCTCCGTGAAGCTGTACTTGCCGCCGAAACCTGGATTCACTTCCGCCAGCTTATCGGCCACGGCCTGGGCCTGCTTGTCAGCCGGTAACGTCGCCACGTGGTCGAAAAACGCCTGCTGCTCCGGGCTGGGTTTCCACGCCTCGCGTTGTACAGGCGCAGGTGGCTGCGTGGGCGCAGTGGGCTGCGCAGGCGCCCGCCCTTCAAGCGCCAGGGCTCCAAGATGTGCGGCCTGTCCGAAATGTTCTGGCGGTTCGGCGCCAACCTTCCTGAGCGAAACCTTGAGCAGCACGCGCTGATCGCGAACAACGCTCACCTGGTTTCGGTCCAACTGGAACCGGTCCGCTCCACCAGCAAGCCGCACTTGATAGGCGCCTTCGGCAACGTTGATCGTCCAACCGGCCCTGGCATCGACCACTTTCAATGCGCCATCGCCTACGATCTCGATCTTTAAGCCCTGGGCGGCCTCCGGGGAAATATCGTCGGCCATTTCAACCAACACTTCACCGTGCGGCGTGCGAAGCAGCACCACGACCAGGAAAATCAGCAGCGGCACGGCGGCCAGTGACGCCAACACCGCCTTGCGGCGGTACCAGGGTGGCGAAGAACCCAGCGTGGCTAAACCGGTCTGCGACCTGGTGCTCACGTTCCAAACGGCCGAATCGTCCGATCCGAGAACCCGCTGCTCGAGCGCATCGGACGTGCCGCCGCCCGTATCTGTGTTGGACTGCGACTGGGGAGCCAGGTAGCCGGAAGCTTCTTCGCCATCCCAAACCGCGTCGAGCAGACCCTGCAAATCGGCCCCTGCCGCAAACGGGGCCAACGCATCGGCCACCGCTTGCGGCGTGGGATAGCGCTGCTCGGGTTGCCGGGCCAGCATGCGGTGGATCACTTCCACCACCTGCGGCGGGAGATCGTCGCGCAGCGTGTCAATTCGCGGGGGAGCTTGCGTGGTCAGAGCCAGCAGTTTCCTGGCCGTGCTGCGATACTGCGCACCATGAAACGGTACGTGACCGGTCAGCAGCTTGTGGAGAGAAGCGCCCAGGGCGTAGATATCCGCCCGGATGTCAACCGTGTGCGTGTCGTCTGCCTGCTCGGGGGCCATGTAGTCGATGGTGCCCATGATCTGGCCCGACGAGGTCAACTCGCCGCTGGCCGCCTGGTGCCGTTCTTCGAGCAGGGCCAGCCCCAGGTCCAGAATCTTCAACTGCGCGCCGTGCGGTTGGGAAGCCAGCATCAGGTTGCTGGGCTTGATATCGCGGTGAACCAGCCCATTCTCGTGGGCGTGCTGCAGGCCCGCCGCCGCCTGGCGGACGATCTCGCATGCCTCGGCGAGCGGCAGCGGGCCAAGCCTGCGGAGAACTTCCCCTACATCCAAGCCTTGGACCAGTTCCATCACCAGGTAGTAGGTGCCTTCGTGCTCGCCCGCATCCATGGCCCGCACGATATGCGGATGATCGAGCGAACCCACCGCGCGCATCTCGCGCTTGAATCGGGCGACCGCATCGGCAGCTCCCATGCGGGAGTCCGACAGCACCTTCAAGGCGACATGTTTGTTCAGCCGGGTATGCAGGGCCAGGTAGACGGCCCCCATCCCGCCTTCGCCCAGCTTGGCAAGCAGCTTGTACTGGCCGAGGGTTTCCAGATCGGCAACCGCGGGATGCGATACGCTGATGCCATCGGCACTGCGGCTATCGCTCCAGGCCGCACCCGCTGGCTGGTTGACCGGTGTTTGGGGGCCTTGGCGGGAGATGGCAGATTGGGCGCGATCTTTCATGACGACTCTTCAATCGCACGGCGGGATCCAGGCATCCGGAGCGGCGGCATGCGCCTCGTGAAGCTGCGCTCGCACTGCATAGCGGGCAGCTTCCACATTAGTACCTATCTCTGGCCCTCTATCTATTTAAATGCCGGAGCGTCAGACCATTTTGCAACGCTTGCTGATCGAGCGCCTCGTAAATCCCTGGTGTCAAAGGAACTTAGGGCTGGGCAGGCAGTCTGCCGCCTGTTCAATCGTTGGTCAGCAAAGCGCGCAGCCTTTGTAGCACGGCATACTTGGCCTGGCGAACGGCGCCAGGCGACATCTGAAGGTCCTCGGCCACCTGCGGCCCCGGCTCGCCGTCCACGGCCGTTCGCCAGAACGCCTGCCAGGTCTTGGCTTCAAACTGCGGTTCCAGCAACTGCAGCGCGCGGTCCAACAATTCCAACTGCTCCGACTCGGCTTCTGGCCGCGATTCTGGGCGAAAGTAGCCGACCACTTGCTTCAAAGCATCGGTCCCTCCTACCGCCTGCGGTTGCTTGTTGGCCTGCCGCACGTGCATCCCCACGGCATTTCGGGTGATCTTCCAGAGCCAACTGCGAAATGAGTCGTCCGGGGAACTGCGGCGGAACCGATCCAGGTGTCGATAGACGGCCGTAAATACGCGCTGCACAATGTCCGAAGCGTCGGCCGATTGAAGCCCCGCCGCACGGCACCAGTTGAACACCATGGGGGCGTACAACGCGCAGAGCTGTTCCCAGGCCCGCGGTTCGTTCTCCTTCACTTGCCGGATCAGGCTGCTGGAGGTGGAAGTTGCGGACGGTTGCCCCATGGCGCTCCTCCAAAACCGAACGGCCGAAAGGCACCACCGGAGGGACGCCAGACGGAAACGGCCGCGATTGTCCCTGAAATTGGGATTGGATGAGTTTGCCGCCGCCGCGCTGCGAGCCTCATGGCCGGCACATCTTACAGCGACGTTGTGCCTGCGCCATTGCCAGGGACGCTGATGCTGCGGCGTTGGTTCTCAGTTGTGGTGGTCGGCGGTCGCAATCCCAGCCGGCCCACCCATGCCCGTATCCTACCGCCCCCCCGGCCGCTTTGCACCTGGAAAGCGGCAGAACCGCGGCGGGGAGGCTTCACCGCCGCGGTTCGCGCTTCCTGTTGCGTTATCTGCGGGGCCAGCGCCCTCGATGCGGTCCGATCAGCCTGTGCTGGTGCAGCACGATGCCCCATCCCGAACCTGGTTCCAGGGCATCCGGCCGAGCAGCATGGCCATCCCGCAGGTATCGGTGATGCCAGCAAAGACCAGGCCGGCACCGACAAAGGCCGAGATTCCGATGAAAGCCGGGTGTACGAAGTAACCCAACGCGGCACCCAGCAGCACGAGGGAACCGGCAGCGATGCGGACCTGGCGTTCCAGCGAAATCGCCTTCTTGCCGCGCACGACCGGCAACCCGGCCTCGGCGCAGGCGACTGTCCCGCCTTCAACATTCACCACGTTGGTAAAACCGGCAGCGCGCAACTGCTCGCAGGCCTGGCCGGCGCGGCCGCCGGTCCGGCAGATCACGTACAACGGACGATCGGCCGAACCATTTCGGGCCTGCATCACTTCTGCCGGATCGAGCCGATCCAGCGGAACATTCCGGGCCCCTTGGACGTGGACTTCGCGGAATTCTGCCGGCGTGCGGACGTCGATGATCTCGACTTCACCCTGCTTGCGCAGTTCGGCCAATTCTCCGGGGCTGATCGTTCGAATGCTCATGATTCTCAACTCGCTTAGTGTGCTAAGATTGTATTAGGAACAGGGCGTCTCGGGTGGCCGGCGGGGCAGCATCTCTCGCTATAGGCCGCGTTCGACTCTTATCACCATTGGCGGCCATCCACCGGAGCGCCACACCGCGCAGCAGACGTTCGCTGCGCACAAATCAAATCGGTGACCTGCTGAGCGGTCCGAACTGGGGGGGCAGCTAATGCCTGGAATACTCACGACATTTCGACCTGTTGTGGCCAAGAAAAATCACGCTTTGCCAAAGCGGGCTTCGACGCAGGCCATGATGTTTGCCAGGTGCGGTTCGGCGACCTGGTAATACACCTTCCGGCCTTCTTTCTCGCTGCTGAGAAAGCCTGACCGCTGCATCAAGCGCAGATGCTCGGAGGCCATGTGGGCGGGAATCTCGCAGGCCTCGGCCAACTCGCCCACCGTGTACCGGCCTCGAAGCAGCATCTGGACCATCCGCAACCGGTGCGGGTGAGCCAGTGTCTTGAGGCATTCGGCCGCTTGGGCCAGCGCGTCAAGGCTCGTCAGGGGGGATAAAGGTGCCGTTTTTTTCTTTGCGGACATGGGTTTTCTCTTTACTCAAATATATCGCGACCTCGCGATATGTCAATGCCTTTTGTACGGGGCCACCCCCGTCGGGTTGTACGCTGGCAAAAGGATGATCGGGTCTCTGGGGGGGTTGGGCATCCTAACAACGGGCGGAATGCCCACGCCAATGGCAGTACCGTGGTCGGAAATTCACCAGGAGAAACTACATGAGCAAGACGACCAGGATTTCGCGGACAGTTCCTTGCACAGCGGCCCTGCTTTCCATGGCGATCTTGGCCGGAAACCTGGGCGAGGCGGCAGCACAATGGGGCTCCGGGAACTCGGGCCGAAGGTCCTTCTCCTCTCCGCAGCGGTCCTCGGGAGGGGGGCAACAACATCCGCACCGGTTGCAATATGGAGGGAGGGGCGATGGCTACCACGGATCGCATTCCTCCCGGGGCGGCAGCAGTAGCAGTTCGGGCGTGCAGTGGGACGCGATCATCCGCGGCACGCTCCAGGGATTGCAAGAATTACAGCGCTCCTCGCAATCGCACAACCACCGCCCAAGGTACGAATCGCATCGCCCGCGGTACACCCCGCAGCCGTCTTACCAGCCGCGGAACTACCAACCGCAGTACTATCAGCCCACCGTGCCGCAAAACACCTACCAGCCGTCTCAAACGGTGAACAACGTACCTCCCAAGAACACCTTGCCCGCGAAGCCCCAGCGCGACACGGCCCGCCGCACCGATCATCCCAGCAACAAGCGGGCGATTCAAACGTACCTGACCTCCGCCCAGGAAGAGGCGATCGAAGAATCGGTGAACCAGGCGGACCAACTGGTTGACGCTGCCAAGGACCAACTGCTCGAAGATCCCAAGCTCAAGGACAAGATCAACGGCGACCGCGATGTCCGCGCGGCGCTAAAGGAATTCGAGGAGACGGGCAACCCTGCCGCCCTGGAGGCGCTCCGCAACGATCCCAACACGCCCGATAGCGTGAAGGAGAAGATCGACCTGGTGATCCAATCGACCGAGCTGCGCGAGGACCTTCGCGACGGCCTCAGCACCTCCAGCACCGATCGCAGGCTCAAGCGGCTCCGCGACCGCATCGACGACAGCACCACGCTGACGCAGGCCGAGAAGCGGAAGTTCCGCGACTCGCTCAACGATCTGAAATCCAGCAATGATCACCGCAAGATCATCGATTACCTGGCAGAAGGCGGACAGGGCGGCGGTGCCGACGGTGGCTTCACCAGCATCCCCCCTACGGTCATCTCGCCCGGTGGCCCGCTGTTTGTTGAGGAACCGCTCTCCGATTCGGAAGCGGCCGCGGTGAGCAGCGGCGTTGTGCTCCGCAACCCGGAAAGCAACGGCACGGCGATTTCCTACCTCCTTGGCGGCAAGCAATTTACGATGGAATCGGGCTACTCGCAGCGACTGGAAACCAGTTACGTCATCGAGTTCGATCGGGGCGGCGATTTCGGCACGGCCCGGTACACCATCGCCGACGGCACCTTCGAATTCACGCTAACCGATCGCGGTTGGGACCTCCGCAAGAAGACCTACGAAGTGACGATCGACAACAGCCGCTTTCCAGCCGACTTCAGCTACCTGCTCGATGGCCAGGAGTACAGCGTGAAGCGGGGTGAGGTGCGGCGGCACAGCAGCGCTTACCCGATGCTGATGGAATTCGACCGCGGCGACGGGAGCGAACCTGCTCGCAAGCAGCTTTTCGGCGGGACCTTCCTGGTGGGCGTGGATGCAAACCAGGCACGCATTGACCTGTTCGATAAGGACCGGCCTGACACGGGCCTGACCAATGCTGACCGGTACGATCCCGCGCCACTCAACAATGACCCGTTCATGGCCGACCTGATCGGGCCGCTACCTTCGCTGCCTTCAGGCAAGGCCGTGATTACGGCAGATGATCTATAAGCATCGATAGCGCCGGTGACCGTGTCCCGCTGGCCATCACCGGCGGGACGCGGTCGATACGGCCCCCCCAGCGGGCCAGTGGCCGCTGTAGGCGGTGCGGCGGATTCAGCCGCGGTCTTCCGCGACGGTTTCCGCCGCAGTTTTTATGGCGGCGGCCGCGCCGCGCCGTTCAGCCGCTTCCAACTCCCGGCGAAACGTTTCGTACGCCTTGCGAATGAGGATCTGCCCCAGGCCGGGAGCAAACCGGGTGAGCCACCACAGCGCACGCCAGCGGAACGGGTAGACGATGATTGCCCGATTCCGACGCACGGCCCGTAGGGCATACGCCGCGCAAGCTTCTGGGTCGGCGGGCCGCAACCGCTTCCAAAGCCGATCGGCCAGCTCATCGGGCATCGGCCGCACCATTCTTCCAAAGGCGCCGCCCTGCAGAATCGGCGTACGGAGAAAGCCAGGGCACAGGGCGCTCACGCGAATCCCGTATTCGGCCGCCTCGCAGCGCAGCGAGTTGGAAAGCCCCACCACGGCGTGCTTGGTCGCCGCGTAGCTCACCAGACCCGGCGCCGGAATCAGGCCCGCGGTCGAGGCCACGTTGACGATGTGCCCAAACCCCTGCTCGATCATCCGGGGATACACGGCTTGCACCCCGTTGGCCGTGCCCGAGAGGTTCACGGCAAACACGTCGTGCCAGTCGCGCAGGTTGTAATGCCGGGCATCGCCGCTGTGAGCGACGCCTGCATTGTTGAACAGGTAATCGATCCGCCCATGTTCCGAAAAGATGCGTTCTACCAGCGCATCGAAGGCAACGGCGTCGCGAACGTCGAGCGCCGCCGCGGTGACGTGGCCGCCGCGTTCGCATAGCCGCTGGGCCTGTTGCTGGGCAAGCTCCTCCTGGCGATCTGCGATGACCACCACCGCACCGTCAATAGCCAACTGCTCGGCCAAGGCGGCCCCCAAGCCCGAGGCTCCACCAGTGACCAGGGCCACAGCATCGCGATAGGTGCGTCGTTGAACGGACATGGCGACTTTCAGTGAATCATTTCTCAATCTCCGGCCACGTTACCTGGGCGCCCCGGCAAGAACGTCGGAGAAGGAACCTGGTATACTTGCAGCGCTGGCTACGTGGCACCTCGCAGGCTGGCGAGCCTGGGATGCTTGCGGGAAGGAGGCACGCCGCAAACGCCCGGTCGATCAGCGGCCCAAGTTGTGCCATGTTCCGCACATACCCAGTGCATGCGGACATTGCTGGGCCGGTCGCGCCAGCACGGAAATTCACCGCGCAAGGATCAACCCGGAGATTCTCTAAGATGTACAAGCGGGGTGACTGGGTTGTCTACCGGATGCAGAAGTATTCTGGCCGTCCCGGTCCTTCCGCGGTCAATATCCAGCCAGAACCGCACGGCGAAAAATACACCTATCACGTCGATAAGTTCTGGACCGTGGCCGAAGTCTTGCCCGACGGGCAATTGGTGCTGGTAACCCGGCGCGGCAAGCGGCACGTGATCTCGCCGGCCGATCCGCAGCTTCGCCCCGCCCGCTGGTGGCAAAGACTGCTCTACCGGCAGCGTTTCCCGGCCCTGGAGAATGCGGATTAAAGCGCAGCGGCTGGAGACAGGGAACGAGCCGCCGCGCAGGGGCGATTTCGCATTCACCGCCAGGCAGGTGGTTCGGTCGCGGATGCTGCCTACCAAGTTCTGACCACGCCTGAGAGCAACCGCCGCGGACCGGACGGCGTGGCCAGCAGCAGGGCGCCGTCGGTGTCGATCCCTTCGCAAATGCCTGTCACCCTCTGCTGGCCCTGCTCAATTTCCACGCGGCGGCCCCTCAGCAGGCAGTAGTGCGACCACTGTTCCAGCCAATGCCCGCCGGGCAGGAGACCGAATGATTGCTGCGCCTCGCCCACGGCCAGTGTTTCCGCCAGCGACCCCAGTACGGACGCCAACACTTCCACCAACGGAAGCGGTTGCCCGACGGCCTGGCACAGGGCGATAGCGCGTTGCCGCACGTCGTCCGGCGCGGCGGCAAAGGAGTTGTTCACGTTGATGCCGATGCCGACGACCAATCGGCCGGGCCGGGGGACCTCGGCCAGGATACCGCAGACTTTGCGGTGCTCCAGGTACACGTCGTTGGGCCATTTCACATGCCACGCCGCCCGGGGCACGAACGGTTCCAGCCCTCGCAGCACGCCCAGCCCGGCGCGGAGCGAAACCGTGGGCAGTTTTTCGGCCGGTACATCCACGGCGGCCGGATCGAGGATCAGGCTGAACGTCAACGCCCCGTCGGCCGACCACCAGGGATTTCCGCCGCGTCCCCGGCCAGCCGACTGCTTCCCCGCCAGCACCAGGTGCGGCAATACAAGGTTGGGCTGGGCCGCCAGTTCCGCGGCGCGATCGTTGGTCGAACCAATTTCGGCGTGATACTCCAGGGCCGCTACCAGCGGCAACCCGCGCAGCCTCTCCAGTTCGTGTGCATCAAATGGTGACATGAAAGCCAGCAGCCCGGTAGACGGATATCGGCACGTTGCAGGATCAGAAGGAATCGCGGTCTGCGCGGCAAGTCAAACCGGCAGACTGAGCGCCCCCCCACGATTCAAGCGTAGGAGTTCGGCCTGCGATTGCCAACGGGGCCTACCCGCATGGATCGGCCCGACCTTTCGGTGTGGTGATGACCTGGGCGAGGTAGAATGGAAAGGTTCCAACCTGCGTACGCTGGATTCACAACGGGTCGAGCGGGCAGCGGTTCACGCGCGCTGCCTGCCCGACCGTGTTCACTCGCTGGGGAGAATGTCGCGATGGTGCTAGAGAACCTGAGGCATCGTCAGGCCGTGTCGCTCCGCGCGGCCGCTGCCTGGCTGTGGCCGGTGGCCTGGGCCGCGGCAATCCTGGTCGCTGCCGCGACCGGGGCCGAGGCTTCACCGCTCAAGGGGATCGGGCCGCGGGTGTTCCTGCATTCGGGAGCCGACGTGCAGCCCGAGGACATTCCCCGGCAGCAGTGGCAGGCCCTGGTGGAACAGGTCAAGCAACGATTGGAAGAGTCGGGCTTGGAGGTTGAAACGGGCGATTGGTTCGCAGCCCAAAAGGCGCACGAGGACGGCGAGCGGAAAGAAGCCCCTGGCCCTCGCGTGATCGTGGTCCTTACCGTGCTGAAGGATCAACAGCAGCGCTACGTGTACTCCACCAGGGTGGAACTGGTCGAGTTGGGCTATTTCCCCCGTCCCGCCGGTTCTGGCTACCAGGCCCAGGACCAGTTTCTGCACATGGACCTTTCGTTTCTGGCCGCGGGCGTCACGGCGCCCCCACCTAACCGACTGCCTCGCTGGCAAGCAGCACAAACGGCCGATGTTGCCTCGTTCGCCACGCCCGGCACCCTGGGCTACAGCACTTGGGACGGCGTGGTGAAAGGCGTCCTGGCCGAAGCCAGCCGGTTCGGCCGGGCATGGAAGGCGGCCCAATAGGCAGCACAGCAGGCAGCGCAGCAGGCGGCCTGGCATCCCACTCGGAACCCGTTCGGCCACGCGCACTTCTGCTGCGCCTGCGGTGGTTGATCCACTGCCGCGGATGCGACTCCCTAGCCCCCGGCGTATTGTTCCGATATTTTGAGCAGGCAATGGATTCGTAGCGGCCGATGAATCCGCTCCGCCATTGCCTGCCACCGGCCACTGCCCAGTGCAGCGCCGGGCTGGGCTGAACCGTCCCGGCCGCGCCTGGCGACATCACCCTTATTGGCCTCCCGCCCCCCCCTGGACTTCATAGCCTCCCGCGATGAAATTCAAAGAAGTTCTTATCCTTTTGCCTTGTCACAGCCTGGAGGACTTTCCTCTGCATTACGACGGAGCGGAGGCCGAGAACTTGCTGGCCTCATGGTCGGCCATGTGGCACCCGGCCTTCATCGCCTCGGCCGGTGCCATGCCCACCTGGGCCAGAGCCGACGACCCGCCCGAGGAACTGGCCGAGAAGCTGATCGTCGTCCCCCGTGTCAGCGAGTCGATGCTGCTGGCAGGCTGGCCGGCCAGGGCCAAGAACGAAGGCGCCTGCGTCCTGCGGAAGATGGATAGCCGCCAAGAAATGGTCGCCACGGCACTGGCCGCCCTGGACGACGTGCCCACGGACCTCGATCCTGAGTTGGTCGCCGACTTTCACGCGCTGGGCTACGCCTACCTGGAAGAAGAGTTGCTCACCCGGCAAATGCGGTACATGAGCAACCTGGACGAAGTCCACTTCAGTTCCGAAACCGCCAGCGCCGCCACAGCGCTGATGGAAGGTCGCCTCGACGAGACCCGCAAACACCTGCAAAGCTGCTTCGATATCCTGGCTGAGGCCCGCGACCGCTTCTACCCGGCCGAGGCCTACCTGGTGGACCTCACCCTGGTGGCCGGCACTACGCTGGGGCCGTCGTTGCGGGCGGAGTTGGAATCCGGCGAACCGCTCAACTTGTTGCTCACCGCCGAGGTGTTGCAGCAGATGGCCGATGAACAGCCCGATACGTTCGCTGCCCTGAAAGCCGCCCTGGAAGCCGAACGGATCACGCTGGTCGGGGGCGAACGCGGCGAACGCGAGTTGCCGCTTTTGCCGGTCGAAGCCGTGCTCGATGAATTCCGGCAAGGCCTGG
Organism: uncultured Pirellulales bacterium; assembly: GCA_964511065.1. Classification (GTDB taxonomy): domain Bacteria; phylum Planctomycetota; class Planctomycetia; order Pirellulales; family S012-138; genus CALBRZ01. Next base: position 28,333 of record CAZEEG010000063.1, read on the forward strand.
CCACGTTTGAACGGTTGCTGGGGACGCGGCCGGAAGTTTTCGGCCGGCGGCGCTACGGCATCACTCCGCTGTTGCCGCAAGTGCTCGTCCGGTTTGGATACCACGGAGCCTTGCACCTGGCGCTCGACGATGGCACGTTCCCCCAGGGCGACCAGAGCAAGACCCGGTGGGTCGGATTTGGCGGCAGCGGGATCGACGCCCTGACACGCGTCCCGCTGGAAGCCGACAAGGCCGCGCCGTTCCTGAATTACTGCGAACGGATGGGCAACGTCATGGACCTGGACTACGTGGCCACGCTGACCTTTGCCCGCTGGCCCGGCCAAGGATGCGATTGGTACCACGACTTGCGGCGGATTGCCCGCTACTCGCCGGTGCTGGGCCGCTTTACCACGCTGACCAGGTATTTCAGCAATACGGAGAACACCGGGCACGTCGCCAAGTATAAGGCTGATCAATATCGCTCGCCTTACCTGCGGCAGGCGATCATTCGGCGTCAACCCAATCCCATCGGTCGCGTGGCGGAGGAACACCGGCGGCGGTTCTTGTGGGAGGCCGCTTCGGCGGCGTCTACGCTGGTTTCGATGCTGCGGATGCAACCGCAGGCCGGCCCAGGTGAACCGCTGAAGGAAACCATTCGCGCCGCGGCCATCGAAGGCGATGCGTCCGAAGCCACCACCGGGCAAGTGATCGCTGCATACGATGCGGCGCAGGCCGCATTTGCTGATGCCCTGCCGCGGCAAGCGTCGCAAGGCAACGCCGGCTACCTGCTGGTGAACCCGCTCAGCTTTGCACGCCGGGTGACGGTGCATCTGCCGGAACTTGCATCGATGCCGGCGGTCGATGGTCCGGTCAAGGCGGTCCAACCTCAAGAGAAACTGGCCGTGGTCGATGTGCCGGCGCTGGGTTACACCTGGGTCACGGCCGGCGGAGGCGCTGCACCCGCTGCGCCCTCCCGCCGCGGCAAGAAAGACGTACCGCTGGGCGACGCCCGCGAATCGATGCTCCGCAACGAGTATTTCGAGGTTTTCATCAATCCCAAGACCGGCGGTATCCGGGGCGTGCGCGATTACACCCAGCGCGGGGCGCGGCTGTCGCAACAGTTGGCCTACCGCGTGCCCGGCCCACGCCCCAAGGTGGGCGATGCGTGGCAGGATCCCGATACGCTGGCCATCTATTCGCACATGGTGGCCGATGAAATCACCCTGACTTCAGAAGGCCCAGTGCTGGGCGAAATGGTCAGCCGGGGCCGCCTGCTCGACCAGGAGGGTAAGCGCCTGGCCGGCTACCGGCAAACGGTCCAGGTGTGGCGCAGTTCCCGCGTGTTCCACATCGAGATTGAATTGGATATCGACGAGGAACCCCGGGCGACTCCCTGGGAAAGCTATTACGCCAGTCGCTTTGCCTGGGCCGACGAATCGGCCGATATGTACCGCAGCGTGGGCCTCACGCGGCAATCCACGGATGCCAAGCTGATCGAAGCACCCTATTTCGTCGAGCTGTACACCGAGTCGGCGAGTACGGCCCTGTTGACCGGCGGGCTGCCGTACCATCGCCGGGTAGGGCTGGGCATGCTCGACACCATGCTGGTTTGCCGCGGAGAATCGGCCCGGCGGTTCCGCCTGGGCGTGGGCGTCGATCTGCCGCATCCTTTGCCCCGCGCCATTGAACTGCTCAGCCCGCTGGTCCCCAGGTTCGAAAACGCCGCACCTCCGGCGGGTCCCAACACCAGTTGGCTATTCCATCTCGACCGCCGTAACGTGATGACCACCCATTTCGAGCCACTGGAAGAGGCGGGCCGCGTGGTGGGCTTTCGGGCCCGGTTGATGGAAACCGAAGGCCGCGATGTCCGCTGCAAGCTGCGTTCGTTCCGGGCCCCCAAGACGGCGCGGCAGGTCGACTTCCTGGGCCAAACGCTGGTCCAGTTGCCCGTGGAAGACGATGCCGTGCTGATCGATTTCACCGCTTACGAATGGGTGGAGATCGAAGCCCGTTTTTGAACCGCACCTGCCATACGCCCTCGGTATGCGGCCGGTAAGCAGGCCCAGCGGCGCACTCACGCCGACGCTGCTGATGCGTTACGCCTCGCCCAAGAGCCGCGCGAGTTCTTCTTGGGCCGTGGGCACGTTTCCCGGCAAGTGGCGCAGCGCCGCTTCCAAGTGGGACACCTGCCGGTGCGTGAACGGCAACGCGGCATCGGCCGGCGGCGGATCGGGTACCAGCGCGGCCGCAATCGCCGCAGCCAGCGCTTCAGTCCCTTGGCCGGTAAGCGCGCTGACCTTCAGGCCGGCAGGCCGCGCTGCTTCGCCTCCGGCAGTGCGCAGGTCGCTCTTGTTATGCACCCGGAGAGCATGTGGGAAGCGTTCCAGCAGTTCCTGGTCGGCGGCCCCCCAAGGCTGTGAGGCATCGAACACCAGCACGACCAGGTCGGCCTGGGCGGCTTCCTGCTGCGTGAGCGCCACGCCGGCGGCTTCAAGGGGATCGTCGGCTTCGCGCAGCCCTGCGGTATCTACCAGTGTCACCGGCCAACCGTCCAGGGCGGTGCCTTCCGCGATGGTGTCACGTGTGGTGCCAGGCCGGTCGGTGACAATCGCCCGGGCGTAACCCAACAGCCGATTCAACAGGCTGCTTTTTCCCACGTTGGGCTGCCCGGTGAGCACCACCTGCCAGGGCTGGGTCAGGTGCAGTCCGACCGGGGCCTGCGCCAGCAGGGTCTCGATGGCGGAGCGGGCCGCATCCACTTCGCCCTGGGCCAAATGGGCTTGGGCATCGCGAACCGCCGCTTCCATGGCTCCCTGCGCCTGCGTGAGCAGCAGCGCGGCCGTTTTCCGCGTACGGCATTGGGCGAGCGCCTCCATTGCTTCGGCGCCGATCAGACGAGCTGCCGTGGAGTTTTGCAAAGGCCCGGCCTGGCCGGGGATCACCGCCGCGCTGGCGGGGCTCAATCGCAGCAGTTGTTGCCAGGAAACGGCCTTTGCGCCGCACGCTTCCAGCGACTGCACCAGGGCAGCCGAGGCGGCCACGCCTCCATGGCAGTGAACTTCCACGACCTCGGCCGCAACGCGGCATGCGACCACTTCTTCGCCCTGCTCCCCGCCCCAGCGTCCATACAAGATGCGGCCCTCGGCCGCCGCCGCCAGTCGCAGCGGTGTCAGCGGGTGAAAAAGCCGATCCACAACCTCCACAGCCCCGCGGCCGACCACGGCCACGGTCGCCACCGCCCCACGACCGTGCGGCGTTAGCACCGCCACCAGCAGCGGTTGCTCGGTTGGGCTTTCTTGGGGCGGCGTTTGCGAAGTTTCCACGTTGGGCATGACTCAGTTGGTATTACGCAGTTGAATATTGTGCCGTTGGATATCGTGCCGTTGGATATCGGGCAGAAGTCTTCCAAGTTCAAGCGGCCGGCCAAACTCCTGCCAATGGCGGCTTGAACGGGGGGGCGTTCGTGCATGGAGAAAGCACGCCAACACTGGCCACCGGCGTCAAAAACAATGGCCGCGCACCACCGGAGGCGGTGCGCGGCCACACGCTTGTTCAAATCGATCCGCTGTTCAGACCGGATCAGCCATCGCTCGTCAGGCCAGGGGGCCTTGGACGCGCCCCCGGTCAAGCACAAGCATTGGGCTTAACCGGTAAACTGGTCCAGCAAACCGGTGCTGTCGCCAAAGGCTTCGATGGGCGCGCCGGCCGCATCGAGCATCGAGAGGAACAGGTTCGCCACCGGCGTTTCCCGCTCGTACTTCACGTGGCGGCCCGTGCGAATGGCACCCGAACCGCTACCGGCCAGCAGGATCGGCAGGTCGTCGTGGTTGTGGCGGTTCCCGTCGCTGATGGCGCAGCCGTACATGATCATGCTGTGGTCCAGCAACGTGCCGTCGCCCTCGGGCGTGGTCGCCAGCTTGTTGAGGAAGTAGGCAAACTGCTCCATGTGGAAGCGGTTGATCTTGCTGATCTTGGCCTGCTTCTCTTCGTTGTTGCCGTGATGGCTCAGGTAGTGGTGGCCGTCGGAGACGCCCACTTCAGGATAGCTGCGGTTGCTGCCCGCGTTCGCTGCCATGAAGGTGGAAATCCGCGTCACATCGGCCTGGAACGCTAGGGCCAGCAGATCGTACATCAACTGCGAATGGTCGGCATACTCCCGAGGAACGCCGCCGGGACGCTTGAACTCGGGATCGGGTACCGGGATCACTTCGCGCTCGGCCATTTGGATGCGCGTTTCGATCTCCCGTACGGCCGACAGGTAATCGTCCAGCTTGCGGCGGTCGTTGACGCCAACCGTCTTTTGCAGGCTCCGGGCGTCTTCCAGCACGAAGTCCAAGATGCTCTTGCGGTTGGCCATCCGCTGGGCCTGGGCGGCCGACGTCTTCGAGGCATCGCCAAACAGCCGCTCGAACACCGAGCGGGGATTCACTTCCTTGGCGGCCGGAGTCGACTCGGTCCGCCAGGAGATGTTGGCCGAGTAGGCGCAGCTATAACCCGAGTCGCAATTGCCCGCGTTCGCGCCGCGGTCGATGCCCAGCTCCAGCGAGGGGAAGCGGGTCTGATGCCCGATCCGCTGTGCGGCGACCTGGTCGATGGAAACGCCGACCTTGATATCGGCGCCGTGGGTCTTGCGCGCCTGCGAGGCGGTGAGGTATGTGGCCGCGGAGCGAGCGTGATCGCCGGGGCCGTCGCCATTGGCCCGGGCCTTATCATGGGCCAGGCCGGTGAACACCGTGATGTGCTGTTTGAGGCTCTCCAGCGGCTGCATGATGGGCGGCAGCTTACGCAGCGCGCCGACTTCCTCCGGCCGCCAATCCGGCATGTGAATGCCATTGGGTACGTAAATGAAAGCCATTCGGGTTGGTGCAACCGCGCTGCCGCCGGCGGCCGCCCGAGCGGTCTGGGGCACCATGGCTTCCAGGTAAGGCAGGGCAATCGCAGCGCCAAGGCCACGCAGCACGGTGCGTCGGGAGATACGGCCGGGTAGAGTCATCGCATCACCATTACATCAAGAGGAGCAAACCCTTGTTATTTCCCGGTGTTCGACCAACGCGCGCCGCCCTGGGTGAGGTCGCAATCTGCGGGGCAGCACACGATGTGATTGCCCGCTCTCCGCCCGCGGCTGCGCAGGGGCGAGGAAGGGCGGCAGGCCGAACCCATTCATCATACTAAATATGTCTGGTCGGTTTCCATTCCTTTTGGACTTGTGGGTTTCATTTTTCCACAAGCAGCATTCCGTGAAAATGAGCGCAAAACCCACTCCGCGAGGGGGTGTCTGTCATGGCTGTAATGCTAGCACTGCGGTGATAGCGTCACTTGCCCTCCTGCACAGCAGCGGCCCGTCCTTCTCGTTTCTGGAACGGTTCGCTGTTGACGATCGCCAGCACCAGACTGCTGAAACGGTCCCCGCCTGACGCCATGGCCACGCGAAGGTCCTCAATCGTGCAATGATCGTAAAGCTCCAGGCCGCGGCCCAGGGCGTAGGTCAGCATCTTCTCGGCAAAGCTGCGGCGGAACGCGTCGGCAT